>NZ_CAUVXL010000077.1:0-10237 GCF_963555915.1 Protofrankia sp. Cas4 | reverse complement strand
GATGTTCGTCACCACCCGCGCGTCCCTGTCGGGGACCGGGTCGTCGGCACAGTCACCGGCAAGGTCACCGGCCTGGCCACCGGCCGGGTCGTCGGCACAGTCACCGGCAAGGTCGTCGGCACAGTCACCGGCAAGGTCACCGGCAAGGTCACCGGCCGGAGCAGGCACCACATCAGCGTTGGGACCTGGCCGGGTGACGATCCAGTCAACGATCCCACGGACGGTCCTGACCTGCGCCAGCTCCTCGACCATCGCATCGGCGAGATCCCAGGTGCCGGTCATGCCACCGCTGCCACCGGCCGAAGCGGTGCCGTCCCCCGCCGATCCGACGCGCGCTGTCAACGCCCCCAGGATCTCCATTCTCTTGATCGAATCAATACCCAGATCAGCCTCAAGATCCAAATCTGATTCCAGCATCTCCGGCGGATAACCCGTAGCCGCGCAGATCACATCCACAACCAGACCCAACACCGCAGGTGGATCCAGCACGGGCACCGCCGGTTGCACCGACGTCATCGGGGCCACCCCGGGGCCGCCCGCATCCGGTGGCCCCGCCTGGGCAGGTACCAGCGCCGGACGCCCCTGAACGGGGAGCGTGGGCGTGGGCACAGTCGGCACCCGGATCGGCTCCCGGGTGGACTCCGCGCCTTTCCGTTCTCCCACTCCGGCTGACGCACCGAGGTAGCCGAGCATGACATCGCGTTGCGCGGCGACCAGCTCCCGGGTGGCGCGCAGAAACTCAACCATGGTGGCGTCCATTGAGGCGTCCGCGATGGCATTCGTGCCGGTCACGGCGATGCCCGCCACGCCCATGCCCGTCACACCCATGCCCGTCACACCCATGCCGACGTTCGGGGACAGGCCCTGTGGCGGGATGTTTCCTCGCACTGCCGCGGATCCCAGGGGCGCTTCTCCCACCGGCGCGGATCCCACCGGCGCGGATCCCACCGGCGGAGGCGCCATGGGGGGGAGCAGCGGCCGGGAACCCTGGATCGCCGGTGGGATGGGCTCATCGTCCGCCAGCCGGGTCAGCTCGTCCGCAGGCCGCAGCCCGCCGGCCAGATGCCGTCCATCGGATGTCCGCACCATGTGGCCGTCGACCAGCCAACCGGGTCGGCGTGGGCAGTTCGCGGCTGAGACCGTACGCACGTCCCGCCCGGCGAACAGCGGCGTCGTGTCCACGGCGACACCCGCAGCGGCAAGCTCAGCCAGCGCAAGCAGAAGCCGGCGGAGCCCGGGTTCGCCGGGAACGTCCGTGGCGAGCGCCGTATGCGGCCGGCCGGCGAGGATCCGGCCGATCAACCCGGTGAGTACCCGCCCCGGCCCGACCTCAACGAAGATCCGCACACCGGCCGCATACATCGCCTCGATCTGGTCGACAAATCGGACCGGGCGCGCGACCTGACCGGCGAGCGTCTGTCGTACCGCGTCGGGCTCCGGCTCGTACGGCTGGGCGGTGACATTCGACCAGACCGGGACGCCCGGCTCGCCAACCGCAACCTTGTCCAGCTCCACGCCGAACGTCTCGACCGCGCCCGCAACCACCGGGCTGTGGAACGCGCACGCCACCGGGATCCGCCGGGCCGTCAGCCCGGCGGCCGCAAGGCGTCCGACGGCGAGGTCGACCGCGCCCGTCGGACCGGAGATCACGGTCTGGTCCGGTGCGTTGTGGTTGGCGATCACAACGTCGGCCAGCTCCGTCCCAGCGGCGGCCAGGACCTCCTGGACACGCCCGGCCGCGGCGGACACCGCGGCCATCGCTCCCGGGTCGGCGGTCGGTGCGAAGGCGTCGGCCGCGCCGAGGATGGCCTCCGCCCGCGCCGCACTGAGCAACAGAAGATCATCAATGTGGATGGCCCCGGCCGCGCACAGGGCGACCAGCTCACCGTAGCTGTGGCCGCCGAGATGGTCAGGCCGGACACCGAGCCCGGTGAGGATCTCGTGCATGGCGAGCCCCGCCATCCCGAGAGTCGGCTGCGCCGTACGCGTATCGGTGATCGCCGCCTGCTGGGCGGCGACATCGCCACGATTGAAGGCGGCCGGCGGGAACATCGCCGTCGCCCACTTCTCACCGCGTTCGAGCAGGTGACGCAGGCGTGGGAAGGCCACGAACAGATCCGCCAGCATCCCGGGCCGCTGGCTGCCCTGGCCCGGGAAAAGAAAGGCGATCTTTCCGCCACCATCCGGACCGGAGTCAGCCGTCTCGGCGTCGGCCCCGCTCTCGGCCCCGCTCTCGGCCCCGCTCTCGGCCTCAGCCGCAACGAAAATCCCCGCCTTCGGATCGTGCTCAAAGACCCGCGCACGTCTCACCAGGTCTGGAAGATCATCGAGGGTGGCCGCGACAAACGCCACCTGGACGGCTCCGCCGCGTCTGCGCGCGACCGTCGCGGCCAGATCACGCAACTTCCAGGGTTGTCCGGCGCCGTCGTTGATCCTGATCAGTTCGGCGAGTTTGTCCAGAGTGCGGCCGGCGGCAACCCGGTCGGTGCCCCGGACGACAAAAAGCTCCGCGGGCCAGGAGCCCAGCCCGTGAGCGGGCTCGGGCCCACCGTCGTAGGCGGAGAGCACCACGTGGAAGTTCGTCCCGCCGAACCCGAACGCGGACACACCGGCGTGCCGGCGTGACGCGGGTGCCGCCCACGGACGAGCCCCGGTGTCGAAGAAGAACGGACTGGTTGCGGCGTCCCAGTAGGGATTGGGCTGGGTGAGGTTCAGCGTCGGCGGGCGCACCCCGGTTTCCAGCGCCTTCACCGTCTTGATCAGACCGGCCAGGCCGGCCGCACACTTGGTGTGCCCGATCTGGGACTTCACCGAACCGACCGCGCAGCTCGCCGGCGCCGCCCCGTGGGTGGTGAAGACCTCGGTCAGGCCGGCGAGCTCCGTCCGGTCACCGACGACCGTGCCGGTTGCATGCGCCTCGACCAGGCCGACGTCGGCCGGGGAGATGCCGGCTCGGGCGTATGCCCGTTGCATCGCCAGCACCTGGCCTGCCTTGCGCGGAGCGGTCAAGCCCAGCGCCCGGCCGTCGCTCGATCCGGCCACCGCCTTGATCACAGCATGGATGCGGTCACCGTCGCGTTCGGCGTCGGCAAGCCGTTTGAGCACGACGACGGCCACACCCTCGCCCAGGCTGATGCCGTCGGCGGCCGCGTCGAAACTGCGGGACCGGCCGGTCGGTGACAGGGCCTGGACGGAGGAGAACAGCAGAAAGTCATGGACGCTGTTATGCGTGTCCACACCGCCGCAGAGCACGAGGTCGGAGGTGCCGGCCACCAGCTCCTTGCAGGCGGCGTCGAGTGCGGCCAGCGAGGACGCGCATGCCGCGTCCACCGTGTAGTTCACCCCACCGAGATCGAGGCGGTTGGCGATCCGGCCGGCGATGACGTTGGCGAGCAGACCGGGGAAGGAGTTCTCGTCCAGGGTGGGCAGGCATTCGTCGAGCGCGGGCGGAACCGGGCCGACCACGCTCGGGTAGGTGGACCGGAAGCCGTACGCGGAGGCGAGGTCGGCGCCGGATTCGGCGCCGAACACCACTGACGTCCGCGACCGGTCGAACGGACGGTCGTCATATCCGGCGTCGCGCAGGGCCCGGGCAGCCACGGCCAGGGCCAGCAGCTGCCCGGGGTCGATACTGCTCAACGCCTTCGGTGGGATCCCGAAACTCAGCGCGTCGAACGGCAGCGGGGCCAGGAACCCACCCCACTTGGACGGCACCCGCCGCCCCGCGTCGCGCGGGCCCGTATCCGGGTCGTAGTAGAGATTCGGGTCCCAGCGGCTACCGGGCACCTCGGTGACCGCGTCCAGGCCGCCGACGATGTTGGCCCAGTACTCGTCCGCGTCGGCGGCACCCGGGAACACACAGGCCATCCCGACGACGGCGACATCCAGCGGACGGGCGACCTCGCGCACCTCATGCCGCGCACCTGCCACGCCGGACGACCCGCCGCCGCCGACGGCACTCGTGTCGATACCGAGCGCAGCGACCCTGGCGGCCACGGCCTGGGTCGCGCCCTCGGTGACCTGGGTGTGCAGGGCGCCCACCGTGGTCCGTTCCGACCGCAGCGCCGCCACCTGCCCGATCATGAACATGCCCTCACGGCGCTGGGCCTCGGGGTCGACTGCGACCAGCCGCCCGCGTTCGCGACGCAACCCCTTGCTCGCGATCCGCAGCCGGCCGAGGTTAAGGCGTTCCAGCTCCTCCCACACCTGCGCGCGAGTCAACCCCCGCTGGAGCAGTTCGGCCTTGCGTTCGTCGAAGGCGCGGACGAAGTCCGACTGCACGCACCGGGTGGCGTGGCCCGGCGAGGTCTCCAGCAACACGGTGCCCTCGCAGTCCACCGCGGCCTGCTGGAACCCGGGCAGGATCGCCCCTGACTCAACCGCCTCGGCGGTGAACAGGTAGGCGGTGCCCATCAGGACCCCGATCCGGGCGCCGCGTTCGACCAGCGGCGCCGCGGCTGCCGCAACCATGGCCGCGGACCGCGCATCGTGCACGCCGCCGGCGAACAGCACATGCACACCCTCGAAAAACTCGGTGCCGGCCTGTTGCCCGTCCTCCTTGGCCACCCGTTCGCCATGGGCCAACAGCCCCGCGATCTGGCCCTCCCACAGCGGAAAGCTCGCGCGTGGGCCCACGTGGCCACCGCACTCGCGTCCCTCGAAGACGAACTTGCGGGCACCGTCGGCGAGGAATCGGCCGAGCAGACCCGGCGAGGGCACATGCAGGAAGGTGTCGATGCCGGCCGCCTCCAGCGGGGCCGACTGGGACGGACGCCCACCCGCGATCAACGCGCACGGCGGACGGACGGCGCTGACCGCCTCCAGCTGGGCGGAGCGGATCTCCGGCGGGGCGAATCCGAGTATTCCGACACCCCACGGTGCACCGGCGAGCAGAGCGGCGGTCTCCTCCAACAGCGTCCGGGCCTCGGGCCCGCTCAGCAGAGCAAGGGCGAGAAACGGCAGGCCACCACCGTCGGCCACCGCCCTGGCGAACTGGGCCCGGTCACTGACCCGCGTCATCGGCCCCTGCGCGACCGGAACGCGCAGACCCCGGTCGACCGCGAAGGGCGCGCCAGGGGCCAACGGGGCGAGCCGCGCGGCGGCGGTGAGATGCTCCCTGATCGCCTCCCGGACCGCTGCGACGACCCCGCCGGCGGTGATGTGACGATCAGCGAGCAGGGCCGCGAAGGCTCCGTCCTGGCCGACCGGCAGGAACTGCGCACGCAGGTCACGGGCACCCAGCCGGTTGGCGACAGCGGCCGTGTCAAGATCGTGACCATCAAGGTGGGCGACCGGCAGGTCCGGGCGGACGTAGACACGATGCCCGGCGATGACCGTGGTCTCGCTGCCGTCCATCGCCCGGATGGCGGCAGCCACATCGGTCCGCGGTTCCATCTCCCGGACCAGGGCGAGCTGGACGTCGAGCACGACCCCGTGCGCTCCGCCGGCAACCGCGGCTGCGGCGGTGTGCGGGCCGATCCCACCGGCGGCCCACACCGGGCGGTCCAGCTCGGCGTGCAGCAGATACTGAAGCAGTGTGAACGTGGTCAGGTCACCGACCCGACCACCCGACTCACAACCCCGGGCGATCAGGCCGTCCGCGCCGGCCTCGACCGCCGCCCGCGCCTGTACAACCGAGGTGACCTCGACCAGGACGCGACGGCGACCCCCGGCGGAGGCGGTCACGACGTCCCACCGCGCCCCGGTCGAGCCGGCGACCGAGGCCCGGTCGGATGAAAGAAGGTCGGACGAAAGAACGACGGTGTCCACCGCGGCCGGCAGATCGCCCGGCGCGGTCGAGCAGCCGGCGGGAACCCGCACCCCGAACGGACCCCGGGCCCAGCGGGCCGTGTCGGCGAGCGCGGTGCGCGCGGCCGCCGCGTCGCGCCCCAGGTCGAGAACTCCGAGGCCACCGGCCCGGGTCACGGCGGCAGCCAATCTCGCGTCCGGCTCGGTGAACGGAGTGACGCCAATGACAAGGTCCCGTTCCCGGGCCTGCGGGTTTGGAGACGTGCTGATGCTCATTGGACAATCCCTCCTGACCCTCCGCCAACCCGTCGACGAGGCGCCGTGGGCGGAACACTGACAGTTGAGGGCGGAGGGTCACAGCGCGTTCTCGCCATGCCGCCCGCGCGGGTTGGGTTTAAGAGCGACCGGACACAGACGGCAATCCCACGAACGGATGCAGGCGGCGGCGCCGCCGCCGGAACTCGCCGCATGAAAACACCCACGGCGCGCATTGCCACGGCCACTCTGGCCGTATCAGAACAAACCCGATGACCATGTACCTGTTCGCCATAAAGCCGTTGACATAGAATTGATTTTACGATATCGACCATATCACACCATGAAAAGCAACGGAAAACCATCGGAGGCACAACAAACTTTGCCCACTGGACCCGCGCGAGCATCCCGCAGCCGGGAAACGCCGACGGCTGTTTCCCGGCCAACCGGCATACGGCAGGTCCAACCGACGGAGAGCGCAACAGGTTAATAGGCGCAAAGAAACATCTCGTCGGCCGGACTTTGCCCGATGGATACATCCACGAAAAGTTCACCCGGTAGCAAGAACCTATTTCAGGTCTTCTGACGGGCTCGCCACGCCCAGTCGACCAAAGAGGAAACGATCATGCTTCTCTCCGTGTGCTCGGGGGGCGACGGGCTGCAGTCGGATCAGGCCCTAGGTCGCGACTCTCGACGATCGTCCCATCCGACACGACCAGCTGCTCGAACGAACCTTCGGTCTCGGTGATCCAAAACGCGCCACCGAGGGTCATGGGGTCAAGGTTACGCTGCACGGTAGCCCGGAAGCGGCGACGGCGGACGAGCACGACCCGCAGGGGTCCACGCCCGCCCAGCAGCGACCCCCACGCGACCGTGAACGGCACCGGCGGCCGGCGCCCCTCGACCGACGTGGTGCCCTGGCGCCAGCCGAGAATCGGGGTGCGTTCGAGCGGATGATCGAGAACGTCCGAAAACGCATCCGCGGACCTGAGCCGCCAGTGCAGGAGTCCGACCGGCGAGCTCACCAGCTCGACTTCGACGCCGGAAAGCGGCAGCTCCATCCGGTCGAGCACCTGGTCCATTGCGCCACCTCCGCGCCGCGTCCGCAGAACCGGGCGAAGCCGCCGGTCCTCCACCCGTCGCGAACGACACACCCCATCCCACGATCGGATGCCGTCGCCCAGCGCCGCGAGGACTATAATCCGGCCACGACCGCGGGTAGCGCATCCTCCATGCCGGGTGAGGAAGCAGCGACGGCAATGTCAGGGAACTCACGGCACCGGGCACCCGTACGCGGCCCGCAACCGGCACGCGAGGGCGACTGTCACAGGAGGTGAAGCGCCCGGGCGCGCTGCACGGCATCGCGCCGGCGCGCCACGTCCAGCTTGCGGTAGATGCTCTTCAGGTGTGTCTTGACGGTGTTCACCGAGACGAACATCTCCTTGGCGATTTCCGCCGTGGTGAGCATCGTCGGCAGATAGCTCAGGACTGCCTGCTCACGGCCGCTCAGCGGCTCGACCGGCACCGCCACCGGCTCCGGCGGTGCCAGCAGCCCCGACGGGGAATGCTGCGTCGCAGACAGGGAATGCCGGGTCGCAGACAGGGAATGCCGGGCCACCGACTGGGAATTCTGGGCTGCCGCCTGGGAATTCTGGGCTGCCGCCTGCGGCTCCGGCCATGGTCGAGCCATGGACGATTGTGATCCTCGAGGCATGGTCACGGGTTCGGGCTGCGCCGCCCCGGGTCCGGGCTGCGCCGCCTCGCCGCGGGTCAACAGCCGGTCGACGAGTACCCGGTGAGCGGCCCGCAGTCCTGGATGCGCCCGCAGCAGCGCCCGCACCTCCTCGCCCGCGTCCACGAACGGACGCATGACGCCTTCCTCCTCCGCCAACGCCAGTGCGCGGGCCAGCGACGCGGTCGCACGTGCCACCTCGCCGCCACGGCCGGCCGCCACCGCGTCCAACACGCACGCGGCCGTTATGCTGCCGATCCCGGATCCGGTGTCGGCCCGCAGCAGGGGGGCCAGGATCGCCACCGCAGCGGGCGTGTCGGCCCGGGCCAGATGGACGCGGGCCAGGGCGAGCAGTTCGGCCGGGTCGGGGCGGTGTTCGGTGATCCCGCGCCGCACCACGGCCAACGCCGCGTCCGGGTTGCCCACCGCGATCAGCAACTCGACCTCGGTAGCCAGCCGGGTCCGCACACAGATGTCGGGCAGCCCGACCGGACGGTGCGCCCCGAGCAACCGTCGGGCCGTCCGGACATCGCCCGCCCGACCCAGGATAGCCGCATTCAACAGGACGAGGAGCTCAGCGGTCACCGGCTGCGGCCATTGCCGACAGTAGCGTTCTGCTTCGAATGCGTGTCCGCGGGCCGCGACAAAATCATCGGTCTCAAACGAGACGACCGCCATCGCAAGATGCACGTCGGCAAGCCCGGTGACCGCCGCCGGCTGGACATCGTCACGAGCAGTGGTGGCCGACCGGCTCCGGTCCGCCTCCGCGGCCCTGCCAGCCCAGGCTTCGGCCTGGCGCAGCCGCCCGCGCCAGGCGTGGGCCAGGGCGAGTCCGCCCAGACACGACAGCTCCACATCACCTGCGCCCACCTCGCGGGCAAGTCGCAGTGCCGCCCGGAACGACTCGGATGCACCATCGGGACGACCACGCCACAGCTCGGCCCGGCCGCGGGTGGCAAACGCGACGGCACGCATGGCGGACAGATTGGTCCACAGCCCGCAATGATGACCATCTGCTCCCGCCGGCACGGCGGTGACGTCCGGGCGCTGGCCGACGCGCAGGAGCCTGCGAACGCAGGCAAGCATCGCGTCGGGATCCGCCCGCAGTTCGGCACAGCGCGCCTCGAGGACATCGAGAACGGTCGTGACCAGACGCCTGCGACCCACCGGAAGGCTGGCCACCCGGATCCGTGCACTGTTCACGCAGCGCTCCGCGGCCTCGACGTCACCCGCGCGGACGCCGCGTGCCGCAACCACGAGCGCACACTCGGTCGACTGGTCGGCAGACCCCACCGGGAACACATCGACCAATGCGCCGACCTGGGCCTCGCGCCCAGCGTCACCGGAGCCTGCGATCACCCCGAGGCCGCCCTCAACGAGCAGACAGGCGGCATAGCGCCAATCCCCGGCCCGACCTGCGTGACGGACGGCGGCCGAGAAGTCACGGCGCTCGGCGAACCACAGCGCGGCCCGCAGGTGTAGCTCGGGTTCGTCCTCACGACCCTCTCCCGCAAGATCAGCTCGCATGATGTCGACAAGCAGGCGGTGGAAGCGGTACCAGCTGTCCGCGCCGTCGATACCGACCACGAACGAGTTGGTCGCCGCCAGGTCCGCCAAGAGCGCCCGTCCGTCCACGACCTGGCCGACAGGCCCGGCGACGCCGGTCGGCCCGGCGACGCCGGTCGAGGCACGAACAGTCGGGCATGGTTCGGCCGCGACCGTGTCGAGCAGGGGCCCGGTGAGGCGGTCCAGCACGCTTGCGCGCAGGAGGACCCGCCGAACCTCCCCCGGCTGGCGACCGAGCACCTCCGTACGCAGGTACTCGGCGACGCCACGCCCGACACGATCACCACTGCCGCCACCGCTGTCGTGCACCGACGCCTGAGTAGCCGACAGCCGGAGGCCCGCGGCCCAGCCCTCGGTTCGTTCCAACAGCCGGTCCCGACTCTCGTCCGGAAGATCGACACCGTGCGCTTCGAACAGGGCCACCGCCTCCCGTGCGGTGAACGCGAGATCGCTCGGACCGACCTCCACCAACCGTCCCTCGAGCCGGAGCCGGTGCAGAGCAATGATCGGATATCGCGCGCACAGCACCAGTCGCAGCGCAGAGCCCGCACCGGTGGCAAGCAGTTCGAGCCCGGCGATCGCGACCGGGTCGGTGATCAGATGAACGTCGTCGACGATGAGCACAGCGGGCGCGGGCAGTTCCACGAGCGCGTTGGCCAGATCCCGCCAGCGCCGTTCGAAGCCGCTGTCCGGTGCCGGCCGCGGGATCATCGCCAGTGGCTGACCAACGGGAATGCGGCCGGTCGGCAGGATGCCGCCACGTTCGAGCGCGCACGACAGATGTGCCCAGAGATCAGTGCCCGCATCCCCGTCGACGGACAACCACGCGACCGGCACAGGCGATCGGGCGGCGGCGACCCACGAGGCCGCGAGGACGGTTTTGCCGGAACCGGCAGCCCCGCTGATCATGGTGATGCCTGTCTCTTATACACATCT
>NZ_CAUVXL010000076.1:0-9033 GCF_963555915.1 Protofrankia sp. Cas4 | reverse complement strand
CGCCTCGATCAAGAACCTCCCACAGACGGGCCCGGGGGACATGGGCAGCCGGCAGCGACGGCGGGGAGGTTCGAGAGACGACGATCGGCAGCGCCCCTGGACCGGATACGCCCGGGTAGGGAACGACGACGGCGGAAGCCTCCGTGTCAACCATCTCTCCACCCCTAACCGTTCAGCTGCGTTAGGTAGTGGTATCGCGACGAGAGGTTAGGGGCAAGGCCAGGTCTGCCATTACGATCTTCTGCTGTGGATCCGGGTCACCGCCGGGGACCGCCGTCTCCCGGACGACCAGAAGGCCGACCGCCCGCAACCCGACCGCCTGCAGCCCGACCGCCCAGACGGGCGAGACCTGGAAGGCCCGGAGAGCCCGAAGAGCCCGAAGGACACACAATCGAGACTGCGCGTCCTTCGGCGTGCTGTCCCGTGGATCGTCACGGGACAGCACCTGGCCGCCAGCCGGGCGCGGACAGCCCGCTCGCGGATCGAACGCCGTTATTCAGCGGCCTCCTAGGCGGCGCAGTCTGAGCAGACCGTCCGGCGAACGTCAGCGAGCTGGCTGCGATGGTGGACGAGGAAACAGCTGGTGCAGGTGAACTCGTCAGCCTGTCTCGGCAGCACCCGCAGGGCCAGTTCGTCGTCACGGACCTCGGCGTCTGGAAGATCCAACTCGGCCTCGAGTGCATCAACGTCATCTCCGAGATCGGCGGCAGCCCCGGCACGCTGCGCCTTCAGCGTCTCCAGGCTCTGTTCCTGGAGCTCGTCCTCCTCGACATCAGCGCCCCGCCGGGCGTCGAAGTCACGAGCCATGAAGTCTCCTTCCGTTCCAGATCCGATCGGTCGCGCGCTGGGGTTCAGTGCGCGACCGCATGTCGGTACCCACTCAGGCCCATACCCGAACGGGATCGAGTGGTCACAATACGCAACGACCCTGGCGCAGATGCAACGGGTGAGGTTTGTCCGCATCCGCGTGTGGTCGGGACGAGACAACGGATCTCTCCCGGCCGACGCGAACAATACGGTCCCGCGCGGCAACAGGCCAGGCATCACGTGTACGGTGCGGTGTCAGACCCGCCACATGGTTACCCGAAGAGGGAATACCGGACAGGCTGCTGATATCGGGTAAGAGCTACAGATAGAGGCCGGCCAGCCCGTCATCCAGCCGCTCGGCGGCCACCGCGTGCACATCCCGTTCCCGCAGCAGGACGTAGGTTGTACCGTGCAGCTCGACCTCGGCTCGTTCCTCGGGGTCATAGAGCACACGATCACCCATCTGGATGGTGCGCACCGCCATGCCCACCCCGACGACGTCCGCCCAGGACAGCCGCTTGCCCATCTGCGCGGTGGCTGGAATAACGATGCCGGCCTTTGACCGACGGTCGGCCGAGTCCTCACGCGGGGCAACCAGAACACGATCATGAAGAAGTCTGATCGGCAACGATCCGGCCCGCATGTCGACGCCGGCCATCCCGCCGCCGGTCGCACCGTTGACACCGCCGGAAGCAACACTCACGTGCCGGACACTACCCGCCGCGAGAACATCGCCCGACAACAGTGGTGCACCAACGGCCGCCACCCCGGTCATCCGACACCCGACCGCAGGCGGCGGGAGCGCCGATTCGAGATAGAAGCACGCGAAGCTCCCCGGATGGGGAATGCAGCCCCAACGGGGTATAAGCTGCCGCCCATCGCCGACCTAGCCGCTGTGGCCAGGCCGGCGAGTCGGTGTCGGGACCGGGGCGCGTGCGCGTCTACCGGCACCGGCAGGCAACCGAGGATCGGCACGCAGGCAACCGTGAGATGAGGCGCAACGATGGCTTTGCGAATCAGTGTGGACCTCGACGGGCTACGCTGGGCTGATCTTTTCCGGTTCGTCGACCTGGCCCGCAACGGCGGCATCGGGCCCGACGACCAGGTAGACGTGATCACATACGGTAGTGACCCGCTATCGGTCAGTCTGTCCGCACGGATCTACCCGTCAGACAACTTCGGTTCCGGTGACCCGGAACTCGCAAATGAGACAACCGGACGCTCAGGAGCGCCGGCCGTCGCACCACCGCCGGCCATGCCGTCGCCCAACGGCTCGTCGTTCGGTTACGACGCACCGCCCGGCGAGCGTGGCGTGACCGGCAACGGTGCGCACTACCCGGCCTTCGAAGCCCCCAGCGAACGCCCGGGCCAGGGCACACCCAACCTGCCTTCGTTCGCCGGCGGCTATGAGGGGCAGGGCGAGCGTGGCGGTCCGCCCGCGGCGGGCGCCACGCACTACCCGGCCTTCGACGGACAGGGCGGCGAGCGGCTCGGAGCCGGCGGAGCTGGCGGAGCCGGCGGGCAGTTCGCCGGTTTCGAACCGGTCTTCGACCGTCAGGGTGGGATCAAGGAGCCCGGCGCAGGCGGCCAGGGTCAGGTCGAAAGCCCCTACATTGAGGAGTTCGCCCGCCTCCAGGAGGGCCTGATGCGCCAGTCTCGCCGGCCGGACGAGGTCCGCCCCGAGCGGGGATGAGAGCGTCGGCCCACGCAGTCGGCCCGGCGGGTCAAGCCATGGCATCGCCGGACGGATCGTGATGTACACGGTATATGATGTCCAGTTTACTACTGTGTGACAAATTACTACAAATAGTCGTATAGTTACCAGACTGACCAGTCAAGGGCGGTACCGGTAACACATCCCACGAAGCGATGGTGCATGCTGCCTGCGATGGAGGATCAGCGGACGGACGAGGTCGGGCGTTACTGCAACCAGTTGCGCTCGGAGCTCCACATGATCTCAAACGGACCTGTTCTCGCCGGTCCGCGGATGATCGAGCACATCGGGGCCCTGCTGAACCTCCTCGATCTTCACCAGCCGAACGAGTTCGACCTGTGTATGAGCTGCGACCGCCTCTGGCCGTGTCCGACGGTCATGGTGGTCACGGGGGTCCCGGCTGCGGACGACACAGGACCCGACACCGGGCCGAATGGCGCCGGCGGCGTGTCTACGCCGGCCACTGTGTCCGCGACCGCGGAGCCTTCCCCTGCCGTCGGCGCGTCCGCGCAGGTGCGGGCGCAGGGGCCGCCGCCTGGACTGGAGACCATGCCGGCGCCGCTGCCCGCACCACCGGTGACCGCGCCGATGGAGCTGGCCGCCCGGGACGGCTACCCTGCCCCGAGCTCGCCCGCCGCGTACCCCGGCGGACCCCATCCCGGCGGACCCCATCCCAGCGGGCCGCTGCCCACAGCCCCGCGTCCGGCCAGGCCCGTCGCGCCGGCGGCCATGCAGGGTCCCGGAACGGGCGCGTACCCGGTGTCAGCGACCGCCGGCAATCCGACGGGATGGATCCCGTCCTCGACCGCGTCGCTGTCAACCGGAGCACATCGCATCCCACGCCCGCTGACGGGCCAGGCGGGAACGCCCACACCGCAGGCGACCGGACAGTTTCCAGCGGTACAGCCACCTCAAGGACGCCCACAGCCAGGGGTACAGCCACCTCAACGGCCACCGGCGGCACAGCAACCACCAGCTCCGCCGCAGTCACCGACCGCGGCACAACCGCCAGGACCGGCTCCTTACCCGATGCCACCGTCACCGCGGCAGCGCCCCACCGGTCCCATCCAGCCGCTCGGGCGGGAGCAGCAGGCGCACCAGCAACCCGCGCCGTGGAACGGCAGTCAGCCGTCCGGACAGCCGTTGCACGGACCAGCCATACCCGCGGCCCGACCCGCGCCGGTGATTTCCGGTCCGATGGGGATCCCGCCCACCCGGATGCCCGCCCAACCCTTCCCGGCCGAACCGGCCGTGTCGACTGGCAACGGGATGGCCCGACGGGCAGCACCGTCGAGCATCGACCCAGCGGTACCGTCGAGCATCGACCGAGCCGCCGCTGACCCCCAGCAACACCATCCGCGCTATCCGCATCCCGCTGCACCGCGCGCCGATGTCCCGCAGCCAGCAAACGCCCAACACCCTGGAACGCCTCCACAGCACGGAACGCCGCACGATCTACAAGCACAGCCGGGCCACAGCCCGCGTCCGGGATCAGCTCCTGACGGGACGAAAAACCGCGATGGCGGCCGCTGGCCGGGCTACGGCAACATCCTCGACGGCATCGACGTGATCTAGGACCTGCCCGGTAGAGCTTCGATTGCGCGGACCGCTCGGGGCAACGACCGCCGTCCCCCGAGGTGCGTACCGTCCGATCACACGCAAGGGTAGGCCTGTGTTCGCCGGGTAGCCGACAGTCGGTGACAAGACCATGCCAACAAGGTTTGAACGCTGACGGCGGGTGGCATGAAGGCGACAGTGGCGGGCTGGTGGTGATGTTCGGACACATGGTGATGTTCGGCGGCATACCCGTCGGCAGTGACCGGTGGAGGGTGAGGCGTGGCCGAAGCTCTTACCGCACGCTTCGATCTACCTGCCAACGCCCGCGCCGCGGGGCGGGCCAGGCGTCTCGTCAACGAACTGCTGGCCACCTGGGGGCGCGAGGAGGACGCCGAGATCGCCCGCCTGCTGGTCAGTGAGGTCGTCACCAACGCCGTGCGCTATGCCCGGTGCAACGACCCGCTGCACGTCCAGATTGTGGCGCAGAACGACCGGGTGCGGATTGCAGTCGGTGACGGCAGCGCGATGCGTCCGATCCTGCGGACGGTGTGCGACGACGACGAATCCGGCCGCGGGATGCATCTGGTGGCGGCTCTGGCCAGCGAGTGGGGCGTGATCGACAAGCCGGCCGACGACAGCCCCGGCAAACACGTGTGGTTCGAGCTGGCCGCGCCAGTGCCGGTCCATATTCCCCTCAGTGCCGCACCGCCGGCAACGATCGGGAGCTGCCAACCCGAGTTGCTCCATTGACTGGTTCTTCCAGCGTCTTTGCGCCGGGCCCGGGCTGCCCATCCAGGGGTGGCCGTCAGGGGTGGCCGTCAGGGGTGGCCGCAGTGGACGGGTGGATGATGAGACGGTGTCCGCGCCCACGTCGTAGCGCAGTGGCAGTGGCAGTGGCAGTGTGAGGTCACCGACAGGGAGGCGCCATGCCCGTTCCCACGGATGTCCGGCTGGACGTGCGGATCCTGCTCGATACGGGTGACCACCTGGTGGCCGTCTACCTGCCGGCCCAAGCGGCCCACGTGCTGCCCGGCGGAACCGTCGAACCCGGTGAAGGCGTCGGCGCGGCCGCGGCCCGGCACCTGCGCGTACTCGTCGGCAGCGACCGGGATGCACGCACGCCGCCGGCAGCCACGGCCGTGCCTGCGTCAGTGGCGTTACCCGCCTTCGTGGGCTGCGTCGAACATGCGACCGGGCCAGCTGAGCACCGCACGATCACGACGTTGTTTTCGGCCGACATCCCGGCCGGCACGGACATACCCGCCACGTATCTGGGCGCACCGCTCGTCGCGCTGTCCCTCGGGAGCCTCGATGAGCGACCATTGACTCCCCCGGCGGTCGCCGCTGTGGCGATCCGCTGGCTGGAGGACCGCTGGCCGACGTGGCGCGGCCTACCGGTGTCCGAGCCCGAGCCGTGGTGGAACCATCTACGCGGGTCCGCACAGTCTTTCCGTGCCCAACTGGATGCCCGCCGACACGAACTCGACGACATGTCCTTCCGGGACGCCGCCGTCGCCATGTGCGCACTCGTCGCCGCCGCCGACGGCACCATCGACGCGCGGGAGCGGGACGCGATGGCGACCATCGTCACCACCGACCGGGTCCTGAGCGCTTTTCCACCGGACGAACTGCTCGCACTGTTCGACGCGCACGTGGCGGCGTTTCGCGCGGATGCCGGCGAGGCCAGGTCCGCGGCGCTCCGCGAGATTGCCAAGGTGCGCGGGCGCAGGGTGCGAGCACGGTCAGTCGTCCAGTTCGGAGCGGTGATCGGACACGCTGACGGCATGTTCGACCCGGCCGAGCGGACCGCCGTCCGACAGGCGATCGATGTTCTCGGGCTCGATCCCACAACCCTCGCAGTCCAGGCAGTCCGTCCGTGAGCACCACCAACCGTCCCTGAGCACCACCAACCGTCCCTGAGCAGCACCGACGTCCCTGAGCAGCACCGATCACCCCTGGCCACCACCGACCGCTCCCGACGACCGAAGAAAGGCGGGCCGACCCGGTGGACACCGTCACGGCAGCCATGTCCGCGCCCAGCACGTCCAGCACGTCGGTGGTGTTGAGCGCACGTGTGCTCTTCACGACCGGCGAGCGCATCATCGTCGCCAACCGCCGGGGGCAGGCATGGTGCACCCTGCCCGGCGGGAACGTGAAGCCGGGCGAGCGCGTGGAGCAGGCGCTGCACCGCAAGATCCGGGTGGAGACCGGCCTGGCCGTGCGCACCCTTGACTTCGTGGGATGCGTGGAGCACTCGTTCGTCGAGGCCGGCCGGGCGTGGCATGAGCTGAACATGGTGTTCGCGTCCACTCTGTCACCGTTCGCGGAGCTCGCCAGCCGGGAAGAGGCCATCGACCTGGGCTCGCTGGCCGTGGCCGACCTCGACGCCTTCGAATTCCGGCCCGCGCACCTGCGGACGGCCATTGTGAACTGGCTGAGCACCTACCGTCCGGGCTGGTACGGCCCGGACGGCCGTACCAGCTGACGCGGGTAGCGACAGGCCAGGCGAGCCTGTTCCGGTCCGCGGGGATTCGGATGTCCGGATGGATCGGGTCGCACAGCCGATCCGCACCGGCCGTCTCCGTATCATGTCAAACACTGATCACGATCAGCCACCGTGACGAACCCCACGTGTGTAACAGCCGGGGTACGGCCGATCCCATTGCGTTCCCGCACAAACCGGCTGTGTAACCGATGAATATCACGCTGTCCGCCGAGATGCCGGAATGAAGATCCGTCCACAGGATGTACGTTGTTCAGCATCCGTTATGAATCCCGATCTACCGTTGGCGCCATGACGCCCGGATGGGCAGCCTCCGAAAGAGCGGCCCCGGCAACAGCAGCTGCTGACGGCACCGCCGTCGTACTACCGCCGGTCGCCATACCCCACCAACGCACGACGCACCCACTAATGCGGGAACTGCCTGGTGAGGGCCTGGCACATCCGCTTGCGCTGACAGGAATCCGTTGGCATCGCGCTCGCGCGGGCTGGCTGCGCCGGCCCGGGGCGCTGATCGGGATTTCCCTCGCCGTCCCGATGACGCTGCTCCTCGTGATCAGATTTCGGACCGAGGTAGCCGCCACGCTGTCGAACGTCCCGGCTCCCAGCTGGCCCTGGCTCGTGGTGTGCGGGCTCGCCTCCGCCCTGTTTTTTCTGGCCAACGCACTCGCCCTGCGCGCGGCCAGTGGGCTGCCGCTGCGGCTGCCGACGGCGGCGGGGGTCCAGCTCGCGGCCGCGGCTGCAAACCGGGTCCTGCCGGCGGGCCTCGGGGCGATCGCGGTGAACGTCCACTACCTGGAACGCCAGCAACTCACCCGGTCGGCCGGGCTGAGCGCCGTCGCCGCCGTGAAGGTCGCCGTCGCCCTCGTGCACGTGGCCGGAATCGTGCTCGTCGCCGGCATGGTCGGCGGTCGGGGGCCGGGTAACGCGCTTGGCACGCCCATCGGGCCGATCACGCGACACGTCGGGTCCGGGCCGGCCCTGGCATGCGTTGCCGGCTGTCTGCTCGCCTGCGTCGCGGTCGGCGGGCACCCCCGGGTCCGGGCCCGGTTGGGGCCCCCGCTGACGGCCGCGGGCCGGCATCTTCTGCTGCTCGCCCGGTCACCTCGACGGACGGCGATCCTCCTCGCCTCCGCCGCCGGCATCAAGATCGCACAGATCGTGGCCTTGGCTTCGTGCGTCTGGGCGTTCAACGGTTCGGGGTCGATGCTGTCCATCGCCACCATCTACCTGATCGGTGCAGCAGTGGCCGGAGCCGTGCCGACAGCCGGCAACGTCGGGGCGCTCGAACCGGCCCTCGCCCTCGGCCTCACCGCCGCCGGGGGCGAAGCCGCGTCCATGCTCGCCGCCGTTCTCGTGTACAGGCTGATCAGCTACTGGCTCCCGGTGCTGCCCGGAGCGGCGACACTGACCACCCTGCGCCGTCGCAACGTGCTGTAGTTCCCGTGCAACCTGCCAGTGCCTGTGCTGCCTGCCAGTGCCTGTGCTTCCCGTCCGACCCGGAGTCCTTGATGTTGTGGCCGGCGCCGGTGGATCAGCCGACGCCCAGACCCTTGGCGACCCGTGCGCCGAGGTCCGGATCGACCTGGCGCCAGTACTCGACGACACGCCGCTGGACGTCGGCCTGAACATCCTGGGACGCATGCCCGATGATGTTGCCCACCAGGTGGTCGCGGTCAGTGTCGGACATCACGTCTCGATACAGCGTGCCCGCCTGGCCGAAGTCGTCGTCGTCCCGCCGCAGCGTGTATGCCGACCGGACGAACTCGCCGTCGGCCTCCCACACGGCGTCGTCGGCGTACCGGGCCGCGTCGGCCCTGGGGCCGCCGTAGCTGTTCGGCGCGTACACCGGGTCGCGGGACGGCTCGTAGCGCATTGCGCCGTCCTTGTTGTAGGAGTTGACCGGCGACTTCGGACGGTTGATCGGTAGTTGCAGATAGTTCGGGCCAATCCGGTGACGATGCGTGTCCGGGTAGGAGAACAGCCGGCCGAGCAACATCTTGTCCGGACTCGGGCCGATCCCCGCCACCATGTTCGCCGGCTCGAACGACGCCTGCTCCACCTCGGTGAAGTAATCGCCGGGATTGCGGTTCAGGACCATGCGTCCGATCGTGATCGGCGGGTAGTCCGCGTGTGGCCAGACCTTGGTCAGGTCAAACGGGTTGAAACGGTAGGTGGCGGCAGCCGCGAACGGCATGATCTGTATTTCCAGCCGCCAGGACGGATATTCACCGGCATCTACAGCCGATGCGAGATCGCGGATGTGATAGTCGGGATCGACCGACACCGTCGCCTTCGCCTCAGCGTCGGTGAAGGTGTCGATGCCCTGCTCGGTCTTGAAGTGGTACTTCACCCAGAACCGTTCACGAGCCGCGTTCACCCACATGAATGTGTGACTGCCGTAACCGTTCATGTTGCGCCAGGAGCGTGGCGTCCCGCGGTCGCTCATCAGGAT
>NZ_CAUVXL010000075.1:0-2090 GCF_963555915.1 Protofrankia sp. Cas4 | reverse complement strand
AGCACCACGGCGAGCGGGACAAGTTCGCGCTTCACGGTACGTGCCGAGGTTGTTCCAGAGGTGCTCGTGTCGCGCCGTGGCCGCGCAGGCGGCTTCGGGTTGGTGGGGGTGGTGGGTGCGGGCACGATGTCAGTGCTCCTTCTGTGAAGGCGATCAGGGGGAGTGGGGTCTTGGCGCTTCTGCTTGGCGGCGTGCGCCAGGACCCCGTTCTGCTTCTGGGCTGCGGGTCTTTGTCGTCGGCAGGGGGTGCCCGGCGTGGCGGGGACTGTGGTTTGGCGGCGGGGTCGGCGGTGACGCTGGTCATCGCGGCGGTGTAGCGGGCGGCCAGGACGTCGGCGAGGGCGATGGCGCCGGCCACCTGGTCGGCGGCGATGGGGTGGTGCCAGCCGTCGTGCGGGCGGTGGGCGAGGTGGAGCAGACCGGCGATGCGCAGGGTGGTGCCGTGCGGTTTGTTCGCCCATTCGCGGATGTCGTGGAACTGTCCGCCGGGGCGGAGCTGGGTTTCGATCTGTTCGGCGATTGTGCTCTTGCCCCCGAAGTACGCCAGGGGCGTCCGCAGCCTCACGGCACCCTCCGACCGTCTGACACGGCGATCAACGGATGGCAGGTCGGGCAGCGGCTGGCGCGGCCGTCGTCGAGGTCGACGAGGCGGGTCGTCTCGTCGCAGGCACCACACCAGGCCGGACGCTCGACGGCAGGCGTGGTGCGCACGGTGGGCGGGGCCGGCAGGTCGGCCAACCGGGCACGGAGCACCGCATAGGGCGACCGGACTCCGCCGGGGTTCGCTCCGAGCACCTCGCGGAGTTCGGCCGGTCCCCACCCGGCGGTCAGCGCCGCTGTGACCAGCGGGGCCAAGCGAGCCCGTTGCTTGGACGTCAGCCGCCACGATGATCCGAGCCCAGCCAGCAAGCCGGCAGCGTCGGCTTTCGCTGGGTGCTCTCCCGCAGCCCGGTCGCAGACCCTGGCCGCTGATGGGGTTGTCCGATCCTTCGGAGATCCTCCACCACCGTCCACAGCTCCAGGGCTGTCCGCCGGCGAGGCAGCTCGCGCGGGCGGTGGAGGTTCAAGGACGTTCAAGGATGTTCGGGTGGCACAGCTGTGCCGGGGGAGGGGTGACACAACTGTGCCGGGGGGGCGGTGGCGCAGTTGCGCCGGGGGCGGCGGATTGCCACCCCCGGCAGCCTGCCGGGGGTCAGGCCGACCCGACGGTCTGTTATCCACAGGCCCCGGCTTCGGCTCGGCGGTGTCGCTCATCACGACGGTGTACATGTTCGCCCCACCCCGGCCCGCCGCCGTCTCGATCAGAAGGTGTCCTCCTGCCGCCAGCCGGCGGATCACCCGCTGCACCGTCCGCGCATCCAGTCGGGTCTTGCGAGCCAGCGTCGCCACCGACGGCCAGGCGTTCCCACCGTCGTCGTCCGCGGTGTCCGCGATCGCGAGCAGCACCAGCCGTTCGTTGCCGGCTGTCGCAGATGCCCCCCAGACCCACGTCATCGCCTTGACGCTCACTGGCTTGCCTGCCCCGCGGCGAGGGGAAGCACGGTCTCGTCCGTCGGCACGTCGAGCCGGACCGCCGCGTAGCGCCACAGGTCCTCGCCGATGGCATCGACCAGGTCGTCGACCGCAACTTCGGACCATGCCGGGGTGTCCTCGTCAGCCGGGTCGCGGGACCCGGCCGGCACCGGTGTGGCGGCGGCGTCGAGCACTGCTGTGATCTCCCAGTCGTAGTCCGCGGCGGCGAGCCGCAGGGCCGCGGCGTTGGGGTACCACGCCCGTACCCGTGTCGTGATCCGCCGGAGCAACAGGTCGGCGAGGTGGCGCCGGCTGTCATCCACCAGCTGGTCCAGTACCGCTGTCGGCCGGTTCACCGCGCCGCCGGACCGGTCGCCGGGAACTGGCGGACACGTAGGTCGGCGGGCCAGCCGGCCGGGTCGCCGGCCTTACCGGGTTGGCCGTGGGCGCGGGCCCAGGCGGTGCCGAGTTGTTTGACGAACACCGGCACCCCGACCGTCTGGCAGCCGGCGATCAGACTGCCCGCCCACTGGGGTTGCATGGGCCGGGCGCCGGGTCCGGACTCCCCGCCGACGACT
>NZ_CAUVXL010000074.1:6051-15964 GCF_963555915.1 Protofrankia sp. Cas4 | reverse complement strand
TCGTGGGCGTCTCTGCCGGGGACGTCGGCGAACACGATGACCGCGACGCGATAGACGGACATGCCGCTCATCGGCCGGGTTCCGCTGTAATCGACCGGGAAAACGAGGCTTCGGGGAGCCGGGTTTCGGCCGGGGTCATCGATCCCGGAGTTGCCGTGGTGATCGCTCTGTGGGTCCGTTCGAGGAGATCCAAGACGTCGGCCGCGGTGCGGGCGGGATGGTCGTTCCAGGCCGCGAGGTATTCGCCGGCGTCGATGCTGGTTGGGTTGCCGCCGAGTTCGAAGGTGAGTTCGTCCTCGGCGTCGCACAGTGCCTGCAAGGCCGCGGGGTCGTCGGGCAGGTCATAGGGGTGGACGCCGGCGGCCAGGCGCAGAGCGCCGGACAGGTCCACCGCGCCGGTGGCCTCGTCGACATGGTCGCCGCGGTGCCAGCCGCGGACGGCCAGCTCTGCGGGGGCGTCGGCGAGAAGCCCGGCGACCCGGGTTGGCCGGCCCGTCGGGGTAATGGTCGGTGCGGTCATGCGATGTCCTGGAGGGTGTCGGGCCGGTCGTCGACCAGCCGCAGATGGGGATAGGGATCGGCGGCGGCTACTGCCGCCTGGAGCAGCCGGCGGCGTTCCGCGCACACCGCCGGGCTGTCCGGCTCCGACCACAGCCGTGCTGCGACGGCTTGGGACGGGCTGGCCGGGGTGGGGCGCTGTTCGGGGCAGCCGCGGGCCTGTTCGACCCGCAGTGCGTCGAAGAGCTCGGCCAGAGCGTTGGCTGATTCGTTGGTTGTCCGGGTGTTCATCGGGCGCCACCGGCCGAACGGGCGGTGAGGGCATCGGCGGCCTCATCGGCCAGGACCGCGACGGCGGCCGCGGCCAGCGCGACCAGCAGCGCGTTCCCGCGCATCCGGGTCAGTGCGGCATGCAACGTGGGCATGATGGTGCTGCTCCTCTCGTGTGATGCGGGGTGGGGTGGCCCCGGCGCGGCGGCGGTGCTGCCAGGCGTGGACGCCGCGCCGGAGGCGCGATCAGCAGTCCGGACAGGGAACGCGACCTTCAACCGGCCGCGTGATCCCGACGAAGCCCAGGGACCCGAGACCGCCACACGTCGGGCAGATACCGCGCCTCTGGCACTCGGTCGGGCACAAGTCGCTGTTCATTGAAATCTCGGAGCGCTGTCCGTCTTGCCGTTGGATGACGATCTTTTGTTGCTTGGTCATGATCAGTCCTTTCTAGATCGTTTGAGGTCAGTTCACGGCGGTGATGGATGTCGGGGTGGGGATCCATTCGCCGTAGCGGATGTTGGTGACCAGGCCGGCCGCGGCGAGGTCGGCGAGGACCGTGTGAACGCGGGACGTGCTGACTCCGGCCTGAGTAGCGAGGTCCTTGGGGCGGGTGACCCCCTGGGTGACGAGCTGGTGGATGCGGGTACCGGCGGGGGTGTTCAGGACCGCCGGGCGGAGCCCGTCCGCCGGGGGCGTGGAGGGGGTGGGGGGTGGGCCGAACTTGGGGGCGGCGGCGAGGGTGAGCACGACGCCACCGGGGGTGGTGCGCTGCGGTGTCCAGCCGGCGCCGGCCGCGGGGATCGGGGCGGTCGCGGCCGGGGTGCCGAGAGGTCGGTGGCTGCGGAGGGCGGCGGCCAGGGTGGGGTCGGCAGCGAGCAGGGCGGTGAGTGCGTCGGGGTCCAGCGCCGCGATCCGGCGGGCCTGGGATGCGCGGGCTGCGTCGGCGCGGGCGACTCGGTCGACGTAGTCGGGGCCGATGAAGTTGGCGGTCACCCGGTCGAGTTCGACTTGGGGGGCGGTGGCCATCCAGTCGTCGGCGTGTGGGGTGTACCAGCCGCGGAACGGGGCGGTGCGGGCGCCGACGAGGTAGCCCAGGCCGGAGGTGGGTGAACCGTCGGGGAACCGGTCGGGTAGGTCTTTGGGGTTCAGGTCGAGTCCGGGGATCAGGCCTTTCGCGACGTTGCTCGCCGTCCGCAGTACCGCGAGGTTCTTCGCGAACATCGAGCTGCGCAGCGCCTCGTCGTCGCCGAACGTCGGTAGGCCGGGGTACTGGTCGGCGCCGATGATCGCTACCGCGGCTTTCCGGCCCTCCCGGGCGATCAGTGAGCCGAGCATGGCGTGTTCGCTGCCTCGGATGAAGATCTTGTGGATCTCGTCGAGGAACAGCAGGATCCCGGGTTCGGCGTGGGTCGGGACGTGCAGTTCGACGCCGCGTAGGCCGTTGAGGGCGCCGCGGATGTCGATGGCTTTCACGGCGGCGCGGAGTTGGAGCAGGATCTCGTCGCGGTCGCGGGCGGGCCAGGTGGCGCGTCGGATCACGGCGGGCATGGACTGGCCGCCCTGGGGGTCACCAGCCCAGACGGACAGGACCCGGGTGTGCGCGGCGGTCGTCGCCAGGTTCGTGATCAGTGTGGATTTCCCGGAACCGATCCCGCCGATGATCGCCCCGCCGGCAAGACCCCAACTGGGGACGTAGAAGGCCCAGCGAGCGTGGGTTTCGTCGGCGTGGATACCGACGTTGGCGTAGCCGCTCCTGGGGTCGTGGACCTTGTCCGGGCCGGGGTGGTGGTTGATCCGTTGGAGCGGGTTGTTCGCCCGATCAACGATCTGGATCAGGGCGCGGTCGGCGCCGCCGTCGGGGTGACGGTCCACGCTGACCTGGTCGATGTCGAGGCCCAACGCGGAGGCGATCAGCGGGGCGGCGGCCTGCGCGGTGGCGGTGGTGTGCACGCCGGGGTTGAGTTGGACGGTCCACTCCATCGCCGGCCCGGCTGTTGTCGGCATAGTCAGGTAGCTGCCGGCCAGGACCCGGTTCGTGGCGCCGACGCGCTGCGCCCACAGCATGGGGATCTCCGGTTCGGGTTCGGTGACCTCACAGAGCGGTGCGGGCGGGGGCAGAGCCGCGGGTTCGCGGACCGCCGGGGGCACGGGGATGCGATGGCGGTACCACCACGGCGCGGCCACGGCGTAGCCACCGATCCACAGGACCGCGACCGGCCAGCCCCACGCACCCTGGGACGCGGCCAGCAGCAGCCAGCCGCCGGCGGCGAGCGTGGTCCGTACCGTCCGCCGCCTGGCCTCGCCGAGCGCGCGGGGCGTGCTGTGCCGGCGGCGGCGGACCAGCCAGCCGGCGGTGGCCGTCACCGTCGCACCCAGCATGATCGGCCCGATGGTGCCGGGGGCCGCGGCGGCGATCGCCCCGGCCGTCCACAGCGTTCCCAGCAGCACGAGCGGGGCGGCCTGGTGCCGCAGCGGCCACCCGCGCAGCGTCCGGTAGGTGCCGCGGAGCCGGTCATAGTTCCGGTGATCGCGGGCCGGCGGGCTGGCGTGTCGTGCGGGCGGGAGTGGCGCGTGGTCGGCCGGTTCGGTGGCGGCCTGCTCGGCGGCGGCGAGCAGCCGGGCGATCTCAGCTCGGGTCGGTGCCATGCAGGTCTCCTCCTTACTGTCGTCTGTGACAGGCCGCGAGTGGGATGGGTCTGGCGGTCACCGCACGGACCCGGCCCCGCGCGGGCCAGGTCCGACGGGAACGGTCAGCCCTGCCGGTAGAAGGTCGTGTTGGCCGCACCCGGCGTGCTGGCCACCGCCTCCTCCATGAGCCGGTGTGCGTCAAGCGCGGTGAGGACGGCGGCGGCGGCGGTCGCGAGCGTGCGGGCCACCTCGTCGGCGGCAGTGATCGCGCCGAGTACCGCCTGGTCGCTCATTTCAGCGGCGGTCAGGTACGACCGGCTCAACTCGATCTGGCTGGCAATGTCGGTGATCGCGTGCCCTTCCAGGGACTGGTAGTAGGCCCGGGCGTTGGCGATGTTGGTGGTCTCACCAGAGGTGATGGCCATGAGGTCTCCTTCGAAGGTGGTGGGATCGATCCCGGCTGTGGCCGGGTCGTACACCGGATCCGCGTGGGCGGGTCCGGGGTCGAGGGGGCCGGACAACCACGTCGGGTCGTCGCGGCGGGCCTGGGCGGTGAACACGTCGGTGCTGGTCAGCCGGGCGCCGTACACCTGGTTGATCCAGTCGCGGACCGTGGCTGCGCGCTGGTCGACGGTCAGCGCGGTCCACCGCTGGCCCCACTGGTCGCCGGCGGCGGCGGCGACCGCGACCTGTTCGTCGGGTTCCAGGTCGCTCCAGCACAGCGGCGTGCCCTCGATCATGTCGTCGTCGTAGGCGACATGATCCGGTGGATCGGTCACCACCTCGGGGTCGACGGGCTCGGCCGGATCGACGGGGTCGACGGTGGGGGCCTGCTGGCCGGGGTCGCCCGGCCCGGGGCTGGGCGGGTCCTGGCCACGCCCGTCGGCGGTAGGGCCGGCGGACGGCGCCGGCGGCGGTTCCTGCCAAGGCCGCCAGGACTGCCACCGGCCGGCCCGGCGTCGGTAGGACTGCCGGCCCCACCGCCAGCCGAACCGCCAGCCGTCCAGGAACGACTCGCGGATCAGGCCGCCGACCGCGCCCGCGGTCCGCCCGGTGTAGGACGGGCGGGTGGCCGCGTCCGGGTTTTCGGTGGCGGCACGCCGCCCGCGCGGGGTGACCGGCCGGCCCTTGAGCAGGCTGGTGGTGTTGACCACGGTGTCCTGCAGGCTGCGCATGATCGCGTACGCCAGACACCAGATGAGGATCATCTCCACCGGGTCACCGGATCCCGATGGTGTGGTCGAGCCCGGCGGCCATCAGCCCCCCGACGACGTTCACCGAGGACACCGCCAGGGCGCCGACGGTGCCCGGGATCGTGGCCACCACGCTCGGCAACGCCAGGCCGACCAGCAGGGCGCCGACCATGCGGGGCCATCGCGGCCGGGGCCGTCCGCTGGTCAGGGCCAACCCGCCCCGGCCCGGACCACCAGCGGCGGACGGGCGCAGCCCACGGACCCCCCGCGTTCGGGCGTCGAGCAGCCGGTTGACGGTTTCGGCGTCCACCCGGACCTGGAGCACGTAGTAGATCGCCATGACGATCGCCAGCGCACCGGGAACGATGCCGCCCATCGCGGTCCGGGTCACCGCGTTGATCACGGTGGTGGTGGTGTCGAGCACCGTGTGGATCACGATGTAGAGCCAGCCGCGGGTCAACGCGGCCCCGGCGAGCAGGGCCAGGATCGCTGCCACCCGGGGCAGGACCCGGCGCCACAGCAGCAGACCGATCACGAACAGGGGGATCGCGGCGGACACCGCGGCGGGAGTGGGCAGACCGAGCACGTCGGCGGTGACCGGCGCCAGCGACAGAATGGTCATGAGGGTCTCCACGGGTTCACAGGTGGGAGGGGTCGGCGTAGACGGCGGTCAGCGCGGTGATCCGGCTGACGTAGGTGCGGGTTTCGCTGATCGCGGGGATGCCGCCGGCGGCTTGGACGGCACCGGGTCCGGCGTTGTAGCCGGCCAGCGCGAGGGCGGGCACGTCCCCGCGGATCCGGCCGGCGTTCCGCCCGGCGCGGGCCGCGGCGGCCAGCGCGCACATGAACCGGCCCTGCGCGGTGATCGCATCCGGTGGTGACCACGCCGACGCGACTCCGTCCCCGTCGGCGTCCACGGCCCAGCTCGGCCAGGTGTCGGGCATGAACTGGGCGATCCCCATCGCCCCGACCGCCGAGCGGGCGGCCGGGTTGAACCCGGACTCCTGCGCCAACTGGGCGGCGAGCAGCGCCGGGGTGATGTCCGGGCACTGCGAACCGGCCCGCACGATCCACGGCCGGTAGGCGGCCGGGACCGGGGCGCCCGCCGCCAGCGGCCCACCCGCCGGCGAACCGGGGCGCAGGACCGGGACCAGCCCGGCGACCACCACCAGCGCCGCCGCGAGGACCGCGGCGAGCACCAGCCGGCGCAGCCACACCGCGAGGACCACCCCGCCGGCCAGGACGACCACTGACCAGCCGCCGTGGGCGGCCAGGCCGGTCACAGCACGAGCCAGACGATTGTGGCCAGCACCGCGGCCGCGACGAGACGGCCCGGGCGCTGCACCAGCCATGCCGCCACGTACAGCGCCACGCTCACCGGGATCGCGAGCAGGACGCAGTAGGCCTGTCCCAGCCGTCGCCACGTTGTCGCGTCCGGGGCGCACCACTGCCCGGCGGCGGCGTAGCGGACCAGCGCCGCCGGTTCCGTGGGCGGCGCCGACCACACCGACGGCCACTGGCCGATCGCCACCTCCCACACCCGGCGGGCAACCCGGCTCCGCGTCTCGGTCGGCGTCTGGTCGACCAGTGCGGTCTCGCCGGCGGGAACGGGGTCGATCCGCGGGGCCTTGAGCAGATCCGCGCCGGGCACGGTCGTCGCTTCCTTGCCGGCCACCGTCTGCTCCTGTTCTCCTGTTGCGCCGAGCGGGGTCCGATCCGGGCCTGTGTGGCCGGTCCACACGTCACGACCGCAGTCGCCGTCAGGTTCGTCGTCGTGTTCGCCGTCGGCGCAGATCAGCCGCTGCCCGCCGGTCAGCAGACAGATCGCCCGGTCGCAGTCGTCGTCGTGGGCCGTGCCGATCGGAACCTGACAGTCGGGGCACAGTGCGGTGACGCTCACCGCGTCCACCCCCCGCCCCGGCGCTCACCGGCGGTCACCGGCTGCCGGCCGGTTAGACTCGCCGAGGTCTCGCGCATGCGCGTGCGCGCGCGTCGGCACGCGCGGTGGCCCTCGATCCGGGGGGCCGTCGCCCGCTCTCCACCGTCCACTGGACAGTCGAGTGGACGGTCACTCCTCGTGCTCATCGCGGCCTCCCGTGGAGCCGTGCGACCACCTCGGTGATCTGCCGGACGAGAGCGTCGACCTCCCGGTCCGCGTGAACGGCCGGGGCGTCGGCCAGGGCGCCGCGCAGGTAATCGACCGCGACACCGAGGCGGTCCGTCGGCCGGTGGGCCGTTCCCAACCGGGTCACGAACATCCGCTGCCGGCGTTGTTGACGGGTGGCGATCCGGCCGTCGCCGGCCGTGCGCCGATCCGTTGCCGTCGGGCTAGGCACCGGACACCCCCACCCCGGCCAGGGCGGGCACAGCCGCGGCATCCTGCTGCTGCGCCTGGGCGGCCCGCAGTTCCCGCAGGACCACCCGGCCAACCGTCCGTGTCCCGAACTGGCGGTCCAGATCGGCGCCCGTGATGGGGACCCCCGCGTCGAGCTGGCTCTGTGCCCACGCCCGCATCTCGCTCCGTTGCGACCGCACCGAGCGAGCTCTCTCGCTCGGTGCCGAGCGAGACGTCTCGCTCGGAACGGGAGCCGTGAGAGCCGGCGTCTCGGTCCGGGTCGTCTCGCTCCCCACCGGGCGAGACGTCTTCCTCGGGACGGAGGTGGTGAGAGCCGGGGTCGACCACACCGGCGCCTCGAACGTCTCCCGTGGTTCGTCATCGGCCGGCGCCTCCCGCTGCGCCCCGATCTCCGCGACCGCGTCGGCCAGCCGGGACAGCGCGGCCCGCGATGTCGAGTCCGCGGCCGGGTCGGTCACCGCGAGGACGTGCCGGCGCCACTGGCCGATCTCACGGACCGGGTCCAACAGCACCCGGATCGGACGCAGCGGCGGCACCGGTTCCAGCCGGGTGCGGCGCGAGATCTCCCCGCGAGCGCTCAGCACCTGCTTGCGCAGCTCACCGAGGAGCACCTCGAACGCGATCCCGGCGAGCGTGGGCACCGCGCAGGCCACGATGACGGTCTTCAGATCACCGCCGGTGCGGCTCCACGCGTTCAACCCGTTCGACGCCACCGATCCGCCGACCGCAAGCGCGGTACCCAGCCGGGCGGCGGTCGCCGGACGGCCATCGACCGCCGCCGAGAACGCCACCGCTCCCATCGCGACCGGCAGACCGTCGGCGACCGCGGGCAGCAGCCAGTCGATCGTGAATCCGAGCCGGTGCGCGAACTCGCTCTGCTCCTTGAACGACCACACCGCACCGGCCGCCCACACCCCGGCCACCAGGACCAGCGCCAGGAGCAGCGGCCCGGACAGCGTCCGGCGGGCGATTCGGGTGGTCATGAGTCGCCCCGC
Organism: Protofrankia sp. Cas4; assembly: GCF_963555915.1. NCBI lineage: Bacteria > Bacillati > Actinomycetota > Actinomycetes > Frankiales > Frankiaceae > Protofrankia > Protofrankia sp. Cas4. The sequence goes on along the minus strand of NZ_CAUVXL010000074.1, from coordinate 8,021 downwards.
GGCCGATCCCACTTCCACGTCCAGTAGTGGGCGGACGAGATCGTGCAGCTTGGGTTGTCGCAGGCAAGACCGATAGTCGCCATGCCGTCCGCATCGAAATGCGCCGTGCCGGACGGCCGGAGGGTGCCCGTACCGCAGGAACACCGCTTGGTCGCATTGCTGGGGATTGCTTTACTCCAGGCCATCACGCCACCACCGGTGTGCCGGCGGCCAGGTCACCGTCGTGGCCGGGGTAGTCGCCAACCGCGGCCAGCCGGTTCGCCGCTTCCACCAGGTCGGGGTCGTCGCGCACCTGGGCGAAGGCGTGGACAGGCTGGCCAAGGAAGCTGCCGGTACAAGCCAGCCACAGCCGGCACTCGTCCGGCTGGGGCGTAACGATCAGCTGGGCATCGAGCAGCCCCGCGAGAACCTCCATCAAGGTGATCTGGATGAGCTGCTTGTCCTGTTCAGTCAGCTCCCGGCCGACCGGGCTGCTGGGTTGCACTGCGATCGGCGCATTCGTCCACGGGGTGACGTTGAGGTAGACGTGGGCGTCGGGGTCCGCCTCCGCGAGGCGCTCGACCAGGGCAGCCGCAGTACGCAGCACGGCGGCCTGCCCAGCCAGGCGGCTACCGGCGTCTCCACCGGATCCGGGTACGGGGATCGGCAACGACAGCCGGGTTGTCTCCTGCACGCGGTTCACGCGGCACCTCCCGCAGGCGCGGGGGCCAGCTCCGCGGCGACGGCGGTCAGGCCGCCGTCGGCCACGTCGAGTAGCCGGGTGATGAACGTGCAGGGGACGCGGTAGGCGCGGCCGACCACCACAGCGGGCATCGCCCGGTCGTGGATCGCCCGGCGAACGGTCATCTCGCTGACCCGAAGCGCTTGCGCCGCTTCCCGCACCGTCATCAACGGGTGCGGTGAACTCGGGTCCTCAGTCGAGGGCGCGCTAGCCTTGATCTGCATCGATGAGATCCCTTCAAGATCCGATGCTCTGGGGTTCCGGTGGGTGGCAGCCCGCCGGAACCCCGTTTCTCCTCAGAGGCAGTCATCTCGTCGGTGGTCGTGGGGTGTCAGGGCCTAAACCCCGCCACACCCCCGCTGTGTGAATCCATGGGGTCCGAGCGGAACCGCCCCACCCGAATTTGTGTTTCCGTTGAGCCGGCTCGAGCAGCGCGGGCCGCGTCGAGCAGCTCCCGCACCACCCGGATCGCCTCGGGCGACTGGCCGTTCAAGCCGAGTCGTCGGCCGGCGTCATCGCGGCGGCCCAGCGTGTGCGCGAGCACCTCGCGGGCGGCGCGGACCTCGTCCTCAGCGGCGCCGTCGGCGATCGTGAACGCGTAGGCGACCAGTGCATCACCCTCGGCGGCCACCGCATCCGCGTAGTCCCGCGCTGCCGTCCACTCCCGTGCCGAGAGGTGACGCACATCGGCCAGCGCCCGCGCCAACTCCACCGAGCCCGCCGGGCGGGCCATCACCGGGGCCGTCATGACGTGCGCACCGGGGTGCGGGCCGGGCGCCGCAGCGTCCGGCGTTCGTCTTCGTCCAGGCCGCCCCAGATGCCGGCGTCCTGTCCGGTGGTCAGCGCCCAGTCCAGGCAGGCACATCGGACCGGGCACCGGGCGCACAGCGCCTTGGCCGCCGCGACCTGATGTTCCACCGCGTCTCCGGAGGTGCCGGCGGGGAAGAACAGGTCCGGGTTCGTATTCCGGCAGGCCGCCCGCTGCCGCCAGTCCACGGTCATGCCACACCGTCGGTGGCGCGGAGGTCGCCGGTCAGGGCCAGGAGCAGGTCGGCGGTGGTGACGTCGACGAGCTCGATCACCCAGTGCATCCGGGTGTCGGGGTGACTGTCGGCGAGAGTGTCGCCGGCGGCGGCCGCCTCGTCCCGGTCGTCGAACGGGCCGGTCATCGGTCCGCCTCCTCGGCGAGGCGGCGGGCGTGGTCGGCGTCGTGGTCGGTGAACGTGTCCGGGAGATGGCGGCGCTGGCT
>NZ_CAUVXL010000074.1:0-5806 GCF_963555915.1 Protofrankia sp. Cas4 | reverse complement strand
CCCGCAGGACAGTGGTCTGCAAGCCAAACCGGGCGCTGTGGGTCAACGCGACCTCGGTAGCCAGCAACTCCAACACCTCGTCGGTGTCGATCCGCTGGCCGCTGGCCTGGCGCACCGCGATGTCCAGGCCCAGGTCAGCTGCCCGGGTCGCGAGCAGCAGCGGCGTCACGACCTGGCCTGGTGGGTACAGGACGTCGTCGGGTCGGCGGGGGCGATTCACTTCTCACCGCCGCGGCGTAGCAGTTCCCGGGCGAGCCGCTCGATCTCTCGGGCGGTGGCGTCGGCGAGGTTGTCGGCGCGCGGAGTCGCGCACTCGTCTGAGCGCGCGCTAGCCTTGATCTGCATCGATGAGATCCCTTCAAGATCCGATGCTCTGGGGTTCCGGTGGGTGGCAGCCCGTCGGAACCCCGTTTCCTGTCAGAGGTGGTTGTCTCGTCGGTGGTCGTGGGATGTCAGGGCGTAGGCCCCGCGACACCACGTAGTGTGAATCCGGGGGGTCCCATCGGAACCGTCCGACCCGACTTTTTGGTTTTTGTGGTTGTTCAGAACCGTTTCGTGCCGCCCGCGGTGTGTACGTGGGTTCAGGTGCGCCCCTGGAATGCGGCGAGCCGGCGGCGGGTCGTGGTGAGGCTGTCCTGCCGACGGTGCGCCCGCCCGGCGTAGGCGTCGCCGAGGGCGTTGGCGACGGCAGGCTCGGGTGGGGTGTCGCGTGCGGTGTCCACCGGCGGCTTGGCGTTGTCGAGGCCCCAGGCGCGAAACGGTGCTGGCCGCCCCGCCAGGTAGCCCACACCGGGAAGCCGGAGCAGCTCGTCGGCTGGGGTGATGTTCTGATCGGCCAGCAGGTCGCGGTGGATGGGATCCCTGGTACTGAGCACCGCCGCGTTGCCCGCCAGCAGACCGGAGCGCAGCTCGACCTCGTTGCCGAACGAGCGCAGCCTCACAGATGTGGATGCGGCGATGATCGCCACACCGGCCTTGCGGCCTTGGGCGGCGATCCGGGTCGCCAGCGCGGTGGCCTCGCTCCTCGGCTCGAACACCCGCTGACACTCGTCGATGAGCAGGAGAATCATCGGCTCGTCCATCGTGATCATGTGCAGTCTCCGGTGACGGAGGGCGTTGGTCATGAACCGGGTCGACACCGCCGTGTCCGCGGCCCGCAGCATCTGCAGGATTTCGCTCGTGTCGGTGGCCGCCCAGTGAGCAACGGCGACCGCTCCCGGCAGGGAAATGCCGCCGTCCGGATCGCCGACCCACACGCTGACCTGGCCGGCGTGCGCGGCGGTGTAGGCGAGTCCTTCGAGGATGTGGGACTTGCCGCTGGCGGTGTCGCCGGTCACGACTCCACCGCAGGCCCCCCAGCCGACCCGGTAGAGGTCCCAGGGAGCAGGGTCACCGTTGGTGTGGCGACCTACCCAGGCGGTGCCGGAAGCCTCGTCGAAGCACTCCAGCGGCCCCGGATAGGGCTGCTTCTCCCGTAGCCGATCGCTGTCACAGAAGGTCCGCATGATCGAATTGACTCCATTTCGGGCTGGTACTCATGGCTGCCGGAGCGGCTTGTAACCGTGGCTCACAGACTTATGGCATAAGACATATGTGTCAAGACCTAAAGTGAGATCTCTTGCGTGTCGGGAGCCGGAGAGCATCGACCCGCCTGCCGTCACGGCGTGGTCTCGATCGACCTGGCGGGTAGGTTCGCCTATGACAGAAGCCAGAACTCCCAGGTCCGGAGTGCGATGACGATCGAACCGCCGGTGGCTCGCTATCAGCAGGTAGCGAGCCAGCTTCGGGATGCGATCCGCCGGGGGGACTATGCGCCAGGCTCTGAACTGCCGAGCCAGCCAGAGCTCGCCCGCCAGTACGGGCTCAACCAGACCACGATCAGTAAGGCGATCGGGGTGCTGCGTGTCGAGGGGCTGGTCCGAACCGAACAGGGCCGTCGAACGATCGTTGAGGAGACCCTGACCGCCAAGCGGGTGCGCCGCATTCCACGGGCGGGCAGCCAGGGCGGCGGCATCTTCGCATCCGAGATGCAACGGCTGGGCCTCGAGCCGAGCACGACTTTGGCCAAGGTTGCTGTCACGGCGGTGCCTGAAGAGATCGCGGACTACCTCCAGCTCAACGAAAATGATCAGGTGCTCCTGCGTCGCCGCCACATGTTCGCCTCCGGCACACCGGTTCAGATCGCTACGTCCTACATTCCGATGACCGTTGCAGGCGACGTCAGCATCGCCGAGCCCGACACCGGTCCCACGGGGATGTATCAACGCCTCGCAGCCCGGGGCTTCCGCCCGGCGCGCTTCACCGAAGAGATAGAGATACGGCGTGCCAGAGCGGAAGAAGTGGCTTTCCTCCAGTTGGCCGAAGGGCAACCGGTGTTCTCCATCGTGCGTACCACATGGGGCCAGAATGATCGTCCGATCGAGGCGACCATCAACGTGCTCGCCGGGTCTCGGTGGCGATTGATTTACGAGTGGACCTATGAGCCGGACGCCTGACTGCGACGGTTCACCTCCCATGGCGATGCACTCCGTAAGCGTGGGTGGAGTGGTGGTCGACGATCACCAGCGTGTGCTGGTGATCAAGCGGGGTGACAATGGACGGCTGGCAACCCCGGGCGGGGTGCTGGAGCGGGACGAAGCTCCATGTGACGGATTGCGCCGTGAGGTGTGGGAGGAGACCGGAATCCCGATCGACTCCGGCCATTTGACCGGCGTCTACAAGAACATGCGGACCGGTGTGTTGTCGCTGGTCTTCCGCTGTGCCGCGCTGGCTGGTGCTGCGCTGGTGCCGAGCGCGGAAACGCCCGAGGTGATGTGGTTGCCGTTCACCGATGCATTGCGCCTCGCCCACCCTGTCTACGCGATCCGGATCTCGGACGCCTTCCGCCCGGACGGACCATTCGTGCGGCTCCACAACGGCCACCAGCTCCTCGTGGGCTGAGCTCCAGGCCAGGAGACGGTAGTACCGGGTCCTCACGGCAGGGTGGTGATGCCGCTGCAACTGTGATTTCTGAAATGTGTCTCGTTCGCGGCGGCCATGGTCGATCCTTGCAATGTCAAACGTCTCCGGTCTCCGAAGGGAGCGATCATGGACGAAAGCCTTGCCAACCGTCGGGCAGCACTGGACGCTGCGGCGACGATCTGTAGTGGTGCCATAGCCGCCGGCTTTTACACCGAACTTAAGTCCGACAGTCGCCCTGTCGCGATGTACGAGGAAGTGCTCCAGCTTGCAGCCAAACTGGAGCACTGGCTCAACATGACGTGACAGACTGTCGTCGCCACCTGGCTCCACTGACAGCTGGCCGCCACCGTCGGCCGTGCCATCACTTGTGCGGACAACATCGGCCGCTATCTGTGTAGGACGGTGGATTGATCGCATGGCTGCAAGGGTCGACGGTGAGTGGATGTTCGGTCACCGCTGGACGCATGCGGGTATGCGGCCCCCTGCCCCGCAGGGGTGTTGCGTGCGTGCAAGCGGCATTGACCTGCACAGGTGTCGTCCCGGAGGCTGCCACCGTTTGCACAGTGCAACGCGACGCTGAACGGCTGGGCAGAAGGCGGAGACATCGATGGAGCACCTGCGCCCGACCTGTCTGTCCCAGATCGCCGCGCTGTCGGGGTTCGGCGTGTCCGACGTGGCTCTGCTCGCGGAACTGGACGAGAGCACCGTCAGCCGCCTGTGGGACATGCCCGACTGGCTGGACCGGATCCGAGGACGGTCTCTACAGGCGCTGATCGCCGCGGTGCCCGGGGTAGCCGAGTACGCCACGACCTACCCGTTGCGGACACGTCAGGCACGGCTTGTCCACGACCTTCACCGAGAGGGTCTTGCCGTCGATGAGGCCGTACTTGTCAGCCTTTCGGTCCCGGCGCCCTACGTGGCGAATGCACTCGAGGCGGCGCTCCAGGTCGTCCGCGGTGACATCGCACGGGCGATGGAGTACCTCCCGCGGTTCTGGGGGCGGGAACAGGACCGGGCACTTGACGTTCTCTTCAGCCCAGCAGGGGGTCTTCTCGTCGATGCGCGACCGTTGCTGGAGGCGGCCGGATCGCTCGCACCGCTGCTGACCCGGTCGGCGTACTCGTTCAATGCGATCCTTGCCCAGGCCCACCTGACCCACCACGTCGCGAAAGCCACCGGCGTGCTCCCCGAGCAGCTCGCCGGCGCGGCGATGGACCGCCGGGGAGCGTTCACCCTTCGCAGCACCGTCATGGGAGCGCTCGGGCAGTCTGACGACCGCGACCTGGCGGACCGGTACCGCCACCTTGTGGACAAGCACCCGCCGCTGCGTCTGGTCGAAGAGTGGGCGTTCCCGACGTGGATGCGGGACAGCCGGCCGACCCTCGACTTTTCGCTGCCTCCGTCGCTGCTCTTGCGCCGCACAGCGGGGGAGATCCTGCGGGAGCTCGGCCAGTACGGTGACGCCTACTGCTACTACCTTGTGACCACCTACGTGCCGTTGGCGCTCGACCGTGACCCGACGTTCGGCCTGCGTGCGGGTGAGCTGCGTGCAGCGCTGTTGGAACGGCGCGAGATGGTGAATGACCCGATCATCCGGCGTGCGATGGACACGCTGGCTCGGCAGATCCCGACAGGAGCCTCATGACCACCATCAGCCGTGACCGGTCCAGTTACAGCGCCAACGCCGAGTACTGGAAACGGATCATCCGGGACGGACTGGACCGCTACCGGACGGGGTTGACGGACGCGGCCGTGCTGGAGGCCGCTGGGGATGTGACGGGCCTGTCGGTGCTCGATGCCGGTTGTGGTGAGGGCTACCTGGCCCGGCTGCTCGCGGCCGGTGGTGCCCGGCCGGTCGTCGGGGTGGACCTGTGCCCGGAGCTGGTCGAGGCCGCTCGGGACACGGCCGCCCGCGAAGGGCTCGACATCACCTACGAGACCGCCGACGTCGCGGCGCTTCCCCTGGCCGATGGTGCGGTCGACCTGGTCGTCGCGAACCACGTCCTGAACGATCTGGAGAAGCCGGCGCCGGCGATCGCCGAGTTCGCCCGCGTCCTGGCCCCCGGCGGACGGGTCGCCGCGCTGTTGCTGCACCCGTGCTTCTACGGCTCCCGGGCCACACCGGTGGACGTGGCCGACTACTACCGGCCGCGGCGGATCGAGCAGCACTTCGACGTCGCCGGCGAGGTGTCTCCCGTGCCAGTGGTCGCCTGGACCCGGCCGTTGGAGGACTTCACTCGTGCGTTCGCAGCCGCTGGCCTGGGCATCACCGGTATCCGGGAACCGCACCCGTCGGAGCAGCAGCTACGTGACGACCCGTGGTGGACCGAGAACTTCACCCGTCCCCTGTTCATGCTGATCACAGCAACCCGGACCGCCTGAACCCGAACCCGCTTCTGGCACGACGGGTCCCGGCGCCGGCTCAGTGGGACCCGCTGGCGTTCATTTCATGCTGGTTTGGGGCGCGGATGACGGTCGTGATGACGTGTCATCGCCGCGCTCCTCATGACCGTCATCGCAGCTGGTCAACACCATCCTCGTCACGGCCGCGGAGCGAGGCGGATCATGTCATGACGTGCCCGATCTCGGTCTGATTCTGGGGCCCGGTTGGGGGTCGAGACTGGCAGAGGCGCGTGTTCGACCGTCCTGAGTTCGCCTGATTCACCACGTTGACGGTTACTCGCTGTTAGCTGGTTCGGGAGGCTTCAGGTGGTGGGGATGCGGCGTCGGGCGTCGTTGGCTTCCTCGGTGAGGCCGAGTGCGGTGTAAAGGTCGACGGCTTGGGCGAGGTGGGTTCGGGCGTGGTCGTCGTTCCCGCGTCCCAGGGCGACCTGACCGAGCCCGT
>NZ_CAUVXL010000073.1:0-2087 GCF_963555915.1 Protofrankia sp. Cas4 | reverse complement strand
GTGCCGGGACCGCCGCGGCGACCGGTGCCGGGGCGGTGTCCGGTGCCGGGGCGGTGTCCGGTGCCGGGGCGGTGTCCGCCGGTGCCGGTAGCGGCCGGGGGTCGTGCCCGCCGTGCCCGCCGTTGTGCTGGCCGTTGTGCTCGTAACGGTCGTCGTCGCCGTCGGGTAGGCCGGTGCGGGTCCACGCCGCGGCGATCGGGACAGCCACTCCGACCTGCTCAGACACCCCATTGCCATGGTCCGCGGCGACGGGGAAGCCCCCCGCCGGGGAGGCCATGTGCCCACCGGCGGGCACGGTGCCCGCGACGGGGGGCATCGCACCCGTCGGCCGGTCGGCCGGTATCGGTCGCGGGGCGGGCGCCGGCGGGGTCTCCTCGTCGGGGTCGGGGTCGGGGTCGGGGTCGGTGGCGGTGGCGGGTTTGGTGGCCTTCAGTCCGGCGACCAGGCCGAACGCGACGACGGGCCACACCGCCATCAGCCCGACCCACGGCCCCGGGTCGCCGACGATCGGGCCGACGCCGTCCGGGTCGTGCGGGCCGGGGCGGCCGGTGACGGCGGCGAGGTTACAGGCGCCGGAGAACACGATCGCGCACAGCAGCACGAACACCGGCCAGCCGACCGCGGCGCCTACCCGACGCCGTGAGGTGATCGCGGCAAGGGCGGCGATCGCCATCGCCTCTCCGGTCAGGGCGATCAGCCACGCCGCCCAGCCGGGTTGACCGGCCCACTTCGCGACGTCGTGGACGTGGACGAACGCGACCGCGAACACCCCGGCACCGAGCAGGAGTGGGAGGACCGTGACGGCGGCGCGTTCGAACCGGCTCGCACCGGCCGGGGCGCTCACGCCACCCCCCACGCAAGGCCCAGCAGCCAGGCCAGCAGGCCACCGAGCAGGTTCAGCGGGGAACGGATCACCGCGCCGACGTCACCGGGGATGGTGTCGACGACCAGCGGCAGCACCAGGCCGACCAGCACCGCGCCGGTCTTGGGTGGCAGGTCCGGCATCCGGACCGGCACCTTGGAGTGCTGGCCGAACCGGCCCAGCCCCCGCGGGCGGCGACGCTCCCCGTGGGGGTAGCCGTCGCCGCCCGACTCGGGGTGTAGCCCGGCCATGGTCCGGGTCGACGGCGCGAGCTCAAGGAGGAAGTAGACGAACAGGACGAGGGCGACGACGCCGGGCACCACACCGCCGACGGTGGACCGGGTGACCCAGTTGACGGCGCCGGTCGCCCATCCGGCGCCGGTGGTGATCGTGGTGTGCAGCCAGCCGGACGTCAACGCCGCTCCCGCCGTCAACGCCAGACACGCCGCCAGGCGGGGCAGTTTCCGGCGCCACATCAGCCCGGCGACCAGGAACAGGGGGATCGCGGCGGTCACCGCCCGCGGGGCGGGCAGACCGACGCTCGCCGCCGTCAGCGACCCAAACGCGGAAATCATGCGGACACTCCAGAAGCGGGCGATGTCGAGTAGAGGTGGACGGCGGCGAGGATCGAACGGACATAGCCGCGGGTCTGCGGGATCGGCGGGACACCGCCGGCGGCCTGCACGGCGCCGAAACCGGCGTTGTAACCAGCCAGCGCCAGCGCGACGACATCACCGGACAGCCGGCCCGCGGCCCGACCGTCGCGGGCCGCCGCGGCCAACGCGCACATGAACCGGCCCTGCGCGGTGATCGCATCGGCGGGTTCCCAGGGGCTGGCGACCCCGTTACCGTCGGCGTCGACCGCCCAGCTCGGCCAGGTGCCGGGCATGAACTGCGCGATGCCCTGCGCCCCCACGCCGGACCGGGCGTGCGGGTCGAATCCCGACTCCTGGGCCAGCTGGGCGGCGAGCAGCGCCGGGCCGATCTGCGGGCACAGCGACCCGGCCCGCTCGATCCACGGCCGGTAGACGGCCGGTACCGGGGCGCCCGACCCCAGCGGCCCGCCGGTCGGCGGCGCCGTTCCCCGCAGCCGGGGCAGAACAACGACCAGGACGACGGCGAGCACGGCGACCAGCACCACGGCGACCAGCAGCCGGCCCAGCCACCACGCCACCACCGCCGCCGCGGCGAGCGCGACCGGCAGCCAGACCGGTACCGGGCCGAG
>NZ_CAUVXL010000072.1:0-19119 GCF_963555915.1 Protofrankia sp. Cas4 | reverse complement strand
GGGCGGATTCGGGTGACAGCGTCCAGAAGTCCCACTGCATGTTGTTGTCTCGCAGGTGGTTGTCGGCACGCCGCTTCTGCGAGTGGATGAAGTCCTGGAACTTACTCGGGTCGCGTACGAAGAAGATCGGCGTGTTGTTGCCGACCAGGTCGTAGTTACCCTCCTCGGTGTAGAACTTGATCGCGAAGCCACGCGGGTCACGAACCGTGTCAGCGCTGCCGAGCTCCCCCGCCACCGTGGAGAAGCGGACAAACACGTCCGTGCGCCTGCCCACCTCGGCGAGGAACGCGGCCCTCGTGTAGGGGGTGACGTCCGCGGTCACCTCGAAGTAACCGTGCGCACCGCCCCCCTTGGCATGGACGACCCGCTCGGGCACCCGTTCCCGGTTGAACTGCGCCATCTTCTGGACCAGGTAGTGGTCCTGGAGCAGCAGCGGGCCGTCCGGGCCGACGGACAGCGAGTGCTCGTCGCTGGCGGCCGGGATGCCCGCATCAGTCGTCGTCGCGGATGTCTGGTTCGCGGATGTCTGGTTCGCAGGTGGTCGAGACTCGGTCATTGAGGCTCACTCCTGTCCAGTCGTCGTGGCGGCCCTGTTCCTCGGTGCAGCCCTGTCCGTCGGTGCGGTCCGCCGCACCGACGGGGCCTGCGTGAAGAAGGCCTACCCGCCGGGGGCCGCTGGATACTCCCGAACCACGAACCGCAAACCACGAACCACGAACCAGGTCACCTATGCCGGCTCGTTCAGCCGCAGGACCGCACGCGTCTCGTGCTCGTGCCCGAGGATGGACAGCCCACCGGCGTCCAGCACGAACCGGGCGCCGAGAACCGGATCGAGCTCCAGCCAGCGCGCCACCAGCACCCGCAGCATGTGGCCGTGCCCGACCAGGGCTACGTCACCTCGTTCCAGGTACGACAGGACGCGTCCGATCACCACATCGGCGCGGCCGCCGACCTGGGCGGGGGTCTCACCTCCGCGGGTGGGTCCGGTCCACACCGTCCAATCTGGCACTGATCGGCGGATGTCAGGCGTCGTGACTCCCTCGAACTCTCCGTAGTTCCACTCGGCGAGATCGTCCCAGACCTCGAACCGCGCCACCCCTGCACCGGCAGCAGCCCGGTCGCGATGGTCGGCCGAACGGGTCAGGCCGGCGAGTTCGGCCGTCCGCAGGGCACGCTGCCTCGGGCTCGCCGCGACCAGGGCGAAGGACCAGGCGGCGAGCCTGTCCGCACGTCGGGCGGCCTGTTTCTCCCCGGCCGGCGTGAGTGGCACGTCTGTGACACCGGTGTGCCGACCGGACCGGCTCCACCCGGTCTCGCCATGGCGGAGCAGCACGAGCCGACCTGAGGGAACGGGGATTGCCGGCAACTCACACCACGCAGTCCAATGTCACTGGGCTCGACGACGACGGCGGCGGCGACGACCGACCCCGACAGCCAGTAGCAGGGCGCTCCCGGCTATGAGGACCCGATCCCACCGAACGGTGCGTCGCAAGCCGTATCCCGAACCGGTATCACCGGCAAGGAGCTGCCCATCCGGTGACGCACCGACGTCGAAAGCCTCCCCGTCCTCCCCGCGGAATCCCGTGGTGATCGCATCCGGCCCGGCGAAGCTACCGGAGATCACCTTCTGACGAAGTTCAGCCACCCGGCCCCTGATCTGCTCGCCGGTCCGCTCGACGACCCTTCTGGGACTCACGAGCTCGGCAATTGCATCCAGGGTTACCGCCAGCTCGGCACGGGTGTTCTCGATCTGCTGCTGGATGGCAGCCGGGTCCTGCGGCACCAATGTCGCCCTTCCTCCGCGCGATGACTGCCTACCTGGCCTTAGAGTGCCGGCAATAGGGGACGCGGCGTCGCGGGGCTGGGGCACGCACCTCGCTGTGTTGTCGTCGGTCGCCACCCAACACCAGGGTGACTTCCTCCTCCGCCTCACGATCTACGCGCCCCAGCCCCGTTCCTTGATCCACACCCCTGTTGCCGGGCACTCTTAGAGCGACCGGCAACACTGTGACAGCCACGAACTCCCGAGTCGACGCCAAGGATCCGGTGGTCTCCGGCAGTGCGATCGTCGGGGACCGGTGGATCGCGAAGCAGTGCGACGCCTGGCCCGCAGCACTGCCGAGGATCGTGCCAGAACGGGCACAAAAGCGCGAGGCGAAACGGCGGCGAGCGGCACAGCTCACCGGCCCCGGCGGGACCGGCGAAAACCGCGGCCCACGCGCCGGTGTTTACCCTGGTCGGGTGAGCTGCCGACGACATCCGCGCTGGCGGCGATGGCGGCCGGGGCGCACTGTTCGCCCGCGTCTGTCCGCCGCGAGCGCGATGTGGCGCGGGCCATTCGGGCAGGGCGTCCGGTTCGCCGTGCCGTCCGTCGCGCTGGCGATGCTCGCCCATCTACCGTCGACCGGGCCGACGCCCGGTTTCGTGCCGATCCTCTTCATCACGGTTGGCATGATCGCGCTCGCCACGGGCCTCACCGCCGGCGGACGTCTGCTGCCCACCGGCAGGCGCCCGGGGCTCGACGGACCGGTGGGGTACGCGGTGGCGGTCATGACCCAGGCGGGCCTGCACGGGCTCCTCGCCATGTCCGCGTCGCCGCGAACATCCCACTCGTCCCTGGCCGCCCGCCTGCTCTGCCACCCGCCCGGCACCGGTGGCACCGCTCTCGGACGCCTGGGAAACCCGGGCGCAGGCACTGCCGGCGGCGCGGCCGGCAGCGCTGCCGGGAACTTCCGCACCACCATCCACAGTGCCGGGTGGACGCCTGACGCACGGGGCCTGATCGTGCTGAGCGCCCACATGCTGGCCGCGGCGGGAGTGCTGTGGTGGCTGCGACACGGCACAACTGCGGCCCGCGCAGTCATACGTCTGCTGTCCAGCCACCTGAGCCCACCCGTCGCGCCGGTCACGATCGCCGCACCAACCCGCGGCCGACCCGTTGGCCGCCGGCGCCCGTCCTGGCTGCCCATGGTCTGTCTGCGTTACGTCCTGGCACGGCGCGGACCGCCGCGCCGGCCCGCCCTCGCCGCCGTGCCCGCGGCGGTCTGACCGTCGGTCACGCCACGCTCGCGCCGAACCCTCAGGCGATCTCCCACAGACCGTCGGGCGTGGGCTGTGCCTGCCGGTTCGGTCGTCCACCGGCTCGGTCGTCCACCGGCTCGGTCATTGCCATATTTGTCGTTCCCATTTTCGTGCGACGCCCACTCACCACGAGGAGTTATGCAACTATCTTTTCCACTCACGCGCCGACGCCGACTGCTGGCCGCCGTGCCGCTGACCGCGTTTGTACTCGTCACTGCCGGCTGCTCCGCGGGTAGCGAGTCAGCGGTCACCATCATGGACGACTCCGGGGCGTCCACCGGGCTGCGTGGAACAGCGGTCCCGCAGCCGATCGACAAGCCGGCCATGAACCTGACAGACACCGCCGGAGCCCCGTTCGACCTGCGCTCGCGGACGGCGGGGAAGGTCACGCTGGTGTTCTTCGGCTATACCCACTGCCCCGACGTCTGCCCGACGACGATGGCTGACATCGCAGCGGCGCTCAACGTGGTGCCGACCGCGGTACGCGCACAGGTGGCGACGGTGTTCGTCACCACCGACCCCGACCGCGACACCGGCGGCGTCCTGGGTCAATGGCTGAACCAGTTCGACCCGTCCTTCATGGGCGTCCGCGGCACCTTGACGCAGGTGCACGCGCAGGCGGACGCTCTCGGTATCCCGCTCGAGGAACCGGTCCGCCAGCCAAATGGCAGCTATACCGTTACCCATGGGACGCAAGTCATAGCATTCACCAAGAACGACAAGGCCACGGTCCTGTATCTGGCCGGAACCCAGGTCGCCGACTATGTCCATGACCTGCCGGTCCTGGTCAACACCGGAAAGACGACGTGACGCCATGAAACACGTGACCCCGTGAAATGGGAACGGACAGCGGACAGCCCTGTGGACATTCCCGGTACCGCCACAGCCGGCAGGAGACCGCTTCAGGCGTGGGTTACCGGCCCACGGATGGCGCGGACCCTCGCGACCGTGCTGCGGTTCGGTCTGGCCGCGATCTGGCTCGCCGCCGGTATCCTCAAGATCGGTGATCCGCAGGGAATGGTGCGGTCGGTCCGGGCCTTCCGCATTCTGCCTGAATCATTCGTCCATCCGGTCGCGTACGCCGTCCCGTTTGTGGAGATCGCGCTCGGCCTGCTGCTGCTCGTGGGCCTGGCCGTGCGGGTGGGCGCTGTCGTGTCCACCCTGCTGCTCGCCACTTATATCGCAGCGATCACGGCCGCGGCAGCACGCGGGCTGCACATCGAATGCGGCTGTTTCTCAGCCGGCGGCGACCTTACCGCGGACGCGCCCACCCACTACACCGAGGAAATCGTGCGGGACAGTCTGCTCCTCGTCGCGAGCGGCCTGTTGGTGCGCTGGCCGCACAGCGTACTGACCCTCGACCGTCTCCTCGACCGACCGTTCCAGGAGAATCGATGAACGCCACTTCAGGCAAGGACGGGCCGAAAGACGCCCCGGCCGGACGGCGGCCTGCGGGTCGTGATGAGGCCCGACGGGAAAAGGCCGCCGCGGCCCGAGCCGCCGAGGCCGCGCATGCGCGGCGACGCCAGCGCATCATCATCGCGTCGGTTGCCGTGGCTGTGCTCGCGCTGGTCGGCGTGATCGGCTTCGCCGTCCAGAGCAGCCGGACGGTCGCCACACCCGTCGTGCTGCCGGCGAACGCGACCGGGAGCGACAACGGGATCGTCGTCGGAACGGCGAAGGCCCCGGTCACCGTCGACTTCTACGAGGACTTCCAGTGCCCCATCTGCGAGAATCTCGAAACATCGCTCGGCCCCACCGTCCAGCAACTGATTGACGCCGGAAAAATCAAAGCCGTCTATCACATGATGTCATTTCTGGGGCCGGAGTCGGTACGGGCCGCGAACGCCGCCGCCGCCGCCCAGGAAAGCAGGTTCAAAGAATACCACGACGTCCTCTATGCCAATCAGCCAGCCGAGAGAACCGGCGGCTTCACCAACACCACATTGACCGAACTCGGCGGCAAGGTAGGGCTGACATCCGCGGCATTCACCGACGCCGTGAACAACGGCACATACAACGGTTATGTCGCGAAGGTGGAGGATGATGCGTCCAAGCGCGGCGTGAACGGCACCCCAACCGTGTTCGTCAACGGCAGTCAGCTTGCCGCGCAGGCCCTGACGGTGGACGGCTTCACCGCCACGGTAGCCGGTGCCGCCCGGTAACGGCGGTGC
Source organism: Protofrankia sp. Cas4 (assembly GCF_963555915.1). Lineage (NCBI taxonomy): Bacteria > Bacillati > Actinomycetota > Actinomycetes > Frankiales > Frankiaceae > Protofrankia > Protofrankia sp. Cas4. The sequence goes on along the minus strand of NZ_CAUVXL010000072.1, from coordinate 13,864 downwards.
CGCCCGGTAACAACGCCGCCGGCCCGAATGTGGGGCGTCTGAGAGTCCCTGAGGGCCTCCGGGTGTGCGAAAAGAACCGCCCTCACACACCCTTGGGCCCGGCAGTCCACGGCCGCACGAGGTGAGATAGCGGCTGTGGACGCCGCCCAGTGGGACCGCCGGCACGCCGGAACCGGCCTGCGCTGGACCGCCGAGCCGAACCCGGTCGTGATCGAACAACTCACCGGCCTGCACCCGGGCCGGGCCCTCGATCTGGCCTGCGGGGTGGGCCGCAACGCAGTCTGGCTTGCCACGCAGGGCTGGCGGGTCACGGGTCTGGACTTCTCGGATGTCGCGATCCGCAAGGCACGGGAACTGTCCCGCCGGTTCGACGTGACGCCGGACTGGATCCACGCCGACGTCCTGGGCTGGACACCGAGGCCCAGGTCCTACAACCTTGTCACTATCTGCTATCTTCACCTGCCGCCCAGCGAGCGGCGTGCGGTTCTGTGTGATGCGGTGAACGCGATCATCCCGGGTGGAACGTTGCTGCTACTCGGGCAGGACCGCGCCAGCCCGACGAGCGAACCCGGCGCACCGGTCCAGCTCGAACGCCTGCTCGACGCCGACGAACTGCTGACGGACCTGGCCGCCGGCCCGCCGCTGCGGATCAGCCGAGCCGGCCGCATACCGCGCCCGCCTGATCTCGACGGCCACAGGCACACGGCGTTTGACACGCTCGTGGTTGGGGTCCGACCCGGCCCGACGTCCATCCATCCGGCGCTCATCGAACCGATACCGGGAACGACGACCGGCGGCCAGCCCACCTCGCGGTCACTGTCGCTGTCGGTCGGTGGGTTCGTGGTCGTCCACCGGATGCCCGATGTGGCGGAGCTGCGCCGACTGCGCACCGCCGGCGGCCTGCCCGACCCTGGGCCCGAAGCCGCGGCGGACGCCCTTGCCGGCAGTCTGGCCGGGCTGTGCGTGGAGGCCGTCGACGAACCGGGCCGCGCGGTGGGTTGCGGCCGTATCGTCGGTGACGGCCGCACCTTCCTGGTCATCATGGACGTCGCGATCGACCCCTTGGTCTTCGCCGACGCGGACGCCGACGCCGGAGTCGACCTTTCCGCATTGATCGTGAACGAGCTACGCCGATGGGCCGCCGACCAGGTGGATCCGACTGCGTTCGTCGGGGTGGCGACGGCGGCGGGGGTCGAGCCGCTCGCCGTCCGTTCCGCGCCGGCAACGCGACCACCCCGGCGTGCGCACGGGCATGGGCCAGGGCATGTGCCAGGGGGCGGGTTTGCGACAGGGCGGCCGTCGGACTAACTTTCCGGCCATGACCGAGACTGCCGCCGCTGCCCGTCTCACCCCTGGTGACACCGCCCCGGATTTCACCTTGCCCGACGCCGACGGCACGGATGTGTCGCTCGCCGCCTACCGGGGGCGAGCGGTGGTCGTGTACTTCTACCCGGCTGCCTCCACGCCCGGCTGTACCAAGCAGGCCTGCGACTTCCGGGACAGCCTCGTGCAGCTCAACGGCGCCGGGATCGACGTGCTGGGCATCTCCCCGGACAAGCCGGCGAAGCTGGCGAAGTTCCGTGACAACGAGGGGCTCACCTTCCCGTTGCTGTCCGACCCGGACCGGGCGACGCTCACGGCCTACGGCGCCTACGGCGAGAAGACGCTGTACGGCAAGAAGACCCTCGGTGTGATCCGGTCGACCTTCGTCGTGGGCGCCGACGGAAAGATCGAGAAAGCGCTGTACAACGTCCGGGCGACCGGCCACGTCGCCAAACTCATCCGCGATCTCGGTCTGGCCGGCTGACCCCGTACCTGCACCCGCGGGAAGCCCTCACGGACCCGCCGGATGACCATACCGGCACCCGCGGACGGGCCTCTGGGCGCCCGCCGGAGGCACCCGTCAGTGGGCGCCCAGAGGCCCCTGGTCGCGTGGCGGCCGGGCCGGCAGGCTGGATGTCGGAGGCCGTCAGGCGCATCGTCAGATCCTGGCCGCCTCCGACACGCCTGTCGCCGGTGACCGCGATCCACGGGCGGGTTCGCGGTCACCGGCGACAGCACACGCCCGCCGATCGCTACTGTGGTACCTACGCGGGAGTGGCGGAATGGCAGACGCAGCAGACTTAGGATCTGCCGCCTTCGGGCGTGGGGGTTCAAGTCCCCCCTCCCGCACCGGTAGATCCGACCAGCTATTTTCCAGCGTTTCCGCAGGCCACAGCCTATGTAGTCGATCAACTACCCGATCCGGTCGTGTCCGGTGGTGTCCAGTCGTCCCCGGCGGCGATCGACGGTTCACGGACCATGCGCGGCACAGAACCATCCCCAAGATCAGCACCATCTCCATGATCAACGCCATCCACAAGATCAGCGCATGTTTGTCGTCAGGTACGCATATCGGCCCGAAAAGCGTACCCAAGAACAAACACGCGCCGATCATGGTCTGAGTCGATGACACGCCCACCCCGTCGAACCCAAGCCGGACGGAGGACCCGCCCGCGGTCAACGGCGGTAGACGTCGCGGCGATGGCCGAGCTCCACAACCAGGACCACGAGCACGTCGTCCCACACTGTGTAGATCACCCGATAGTCGCCGACCTGGATACGCCAGTAACCCGGTTGGCCGACGACCGCCTTGCAGCCGACAGGCCGCGGCGTGTGCTCCAACGCAAGAATGACCTTGGTCAGCCGGTTCTGAACATCACGGGAAAGCTTCCGGAAGGCATGCTGGGCATGCGGGTCGATCTCGACCTTGTACGACTCACCGCCCGCCACAGCGCCTTATCTTGCCGTTTGCGTACGACAGCCTTCATACCTCGTCGTCGTCGAGGTTGTCCGGATCGATCCCGAGCTCGGCCAAGAACGCCCGGAAGGCGTACCGGGTCGCAGCCTTCGGCAAGCGCAGCATCAAGACACTGACGGTCGTATTCGTCCTCTTCGTCCGTCGTCTCGTACACAGTGTCGATCATCGTCTCAGACACGCGCTCACCTCCTTACATCACCATGCGCCTTGAGACGCGGGTCCAGCGCACCGCGATCCTAGATCGCAACATCTCAGATCGCGCTGTCAAGGACAAGAGGCCGCCCTCGGCACGCATTTCAGCACGTACGTCGCCCTGCGCTTCCAGCGCAAGGTCCATCGCCTCATCCTCGGAAATGTCAGCCATCCCGTGACGGATCCGATACTCGTGCGCCGCGTCGAGGACTTCGCCGAACGTGCACGGCACCCACGACTCCGCAGCAACTTCTGGCACGTCGACCTTCCCCTTCTATGATCGCCCAACAGTCTCGCGCGATCCGCTATAGCACGATCTCGGAGTACGGCGGCCCAGCGAGTCCGGGATGTAACCGACAGGATCGTGGCGTGGATGTGCAGTCAGGGAGGCGACCTGGGATGACATAAGATTAGTGAGGAAGTATCTCGATAAAATAGGCCTGTAGGGGGTAGGAACGAGATTGTGATCTTCAATGGTCTAGAGCCGTGGCGCGACAATTTCCCCAAAGTCGATTTTCAAACACCTAGCGGGCTCGTGGATTTACATAACAATGCCATTCTTGAGAAGATTTCCTTTCTTGTTGCCGACGTGACGCTGGTTCTCGGGTTTCGCTATTCTGGAGACTGGCGTAAAATTGAGTCGTCGGGCCGTCCGGTGGACCTTGAATTCGGCGACATCGCCAATCTCCGAATAACTCAGATCGACGGCTACGATACGCGATCGGGTAGCACGCTTGAAGGTGTAACCCGCGATATCCAGTCAGAGGAATCTAGATTTATTGTTGATGTCGGCGATGTGAAATGTGAATTCAATACCCAATCTGTCACGTTGCGTATGCGCTAATGAGGATTTGGCTCGACTCGCAGAGGAGTGCCGAGTTCGGCCGGAGACAGCACAACCACGCCCCCAACGCCCCCTCCTGGACTTCCACGATCAGCCACGTCCCTGAAACCGGCCAAGTGCCGGGGCCAGGTCCGTAGGCAGAACGTCGGACCGTTGCTGATGGGTGCTCGCTCGCGGTGGAGAATCACTCCGGGAGGTCACGGATGCGCAGCGTGGCGGTTGTCACAGGCGGTAGCCGTGGGATAGGCGCGGCCACGGCGGTCCTGCTGGCCCGCCGTGGCTGGGACGTCTGCATCGGCTTCCGAGCAGCCGCCGCATCGGCCCGACAGGTCGTGGCGGAATGCAAGGCCGCCGGCGTGGCCGCCGTCGCCGTTCCCACCGATGTCACCTCGCCGGACGCGGTCGCCGCACTGTTCATGGCCGCGGACGCCATGGGACCGGTGGCGGCGCTGGTCAACAATGCGGGCATCGTCGCCGGACCGGCACGGGTCGAGGAGATGACCCACGACCGGCTCGTCGCCATGTTCGCCGTCAACGTCGTCGGTGCCTTCCTGTGCGCCGGGCATGCGATCCGGCGCATGTCGACGCGGCACGGTGCAGCGGGTGGCGTCATCGTCAATGTCTCCTCGGCAGCCGCCCGCCTCGGCAGCCCAGGCGAGTACATCGACTACGCAGCCTCCAAGGGCGCCATCGACACCATGACGATCGGCCTGGCCAAGGAGGTCGCGGCCGACGGCATCCGGGTCAACGCCGTCCGCCCCGGCCTCATCCGCACCGACATCCACGCCAGTGGCGGGCAACCCGGCCGCATCGAGCGCCTCGCGACCGGCGTCCCGATGGGTCGCGGCGGTGAGCCCGACGAGGTCGCACACGCGATCACCTGGCTGTGCTCGCCCGAGGCGTCCTACGTCACCGGAGCGATCCTCGACGTCACCGGAGGCCGCTGACTCAACCCGCTCCTTCGCCACTGACGGCTACCTGGCACTTGGTAGCCGCCTATCGTCTCACCCGGACCCGCGGACGAGCGGCCAACTGCGACTGATCCACGAAGGGGCGCCGCTAGCAGGAACATCCGCCCCCGCACCCGCAGGTGCCGCCGCCGTGGCTGCTCGCGGCACGGACGGCAGTGCGGCGTCGCTGGTGGCGCCCCCAGAACACGACCGCGAGCACGACAAGGCCGACAGCGACGGCGAGGAGGGTCTGGTTCAGCGCCGCGGCGGCGCCGGCGGTGAGCGTTCCCGCGCCGACCAGCAGCGGGAGCGCGCAGCACGCCGCGCAGGCGGCCACGGCCAGCGCACCGGACAGCGCGACCCGCCGGGGAGAGCGCGGTTCCTCACTGTCGACCTCGCTGTCGGCGAGGACGTACGCCAGCGCGGCCGGTGCCGGGCCTGGACCACGACGATCTCTGGTGGGCAGGGTGGTCATGGTCGTCTCCTGGTGGCGGTGTGGCGGGACGGGACAACATCGTGATCGTGATCGATGTCGCCCGGAGGGATCGGGGCTATCTCGACGAAGGGCAACGGGCAGTCCGGGCAGGTGCAGTGGGTGAGACTGTCGCAGCCGGCCTCGATCACCCCGGCGAGCGCGGTCCGGATGGTCTCGAGATGTTCGATCCTGATGTTGATCTCGTCGAGTTTCGCGACCGCACGTTCCCGTAGCGCGCCGGTGGGGTGGCGGCGCCGGCCGCTGGCGAGTAGTTCGGCGACCTCGTCGAGGGTGAACCCGAGCCGCTGCGCGGCCTTGATGACGCCCAGCAGGCTCACCGCCTCGGCCGGATAGAGCCGGTGCCCGCCCGGGGTGCGCACCGGTGCGGCCAGCAGCCCCCGCCGCTCGTAATAGCGCAGCGTCTGGGTGTTCACCCCGGCCGCGGTGGCGAGCTCGCTGGTGCGCAGGCCGCCCAGGCTCACCGGCAGCTCCGGTGCACAGTCGGGGCAGTGCGGGTTTCGATCCAGTCGAGCACGTCCGCGCGCGCATCCGGCACGTTCACCGCGACGACAACCGTCTCGCCGGTCGAGGCGACCGTGAACTGGAAGAACGCACAGCACGACGACTCCCGCCCGGCCAGGTCCCGGACCTCGGCCTCCACCCCGCCGGAGGCGGTCAACGTCAACACGAGCGACGTGGGACGCCTACGGGTGACCTCGACAAGCGAGTCGGTGAACAGCCTGTCCCATTCGGCCAGCCGCAACGGCTGTTCCTCGGTCGGCAGGGTGCACCCGGCGGGTCCGCATCCGCTCACGGCTCTCTCCTTCGCTCCGGACGCCCTCCCGCGAGCGCCTCGAACTGACGGTAAGCCTGTACTCGGGTACCGGATGCAACCCCGGAGCGCCTGCCATCCCCATGATCGGCGCGTGTTTGTCGTCAGGTACGCATATCGGCCCGAAAAGCGTACCCAAGAACAAACACGCGCCGATCATGGTCTGAGTCGTTGGCCCGGACCTGCCAATTCGACTCCTCCGAGGTCGGTAACGGCTTTGTCGAGATCATCGCCTACGACACCGCAGCGGTCGTGCGACCGGCCTGACATGCCACTACAGCTCCACCCCGGCAGGGCCATGGCATGAAAAGTCAGTTACCGGACGCTCTCGGGACGAACCTCACCGTGCCGCGGATCGGTCGGCCGCGCGCGCCAACGCGACATCCAGCGACATCCCGGTCCCCACCATTGCGGCGACGTCCGTGAAGAAGAATAGCGGCGTGACCTGGTAATCGTGCCAGCCGTTCTCGATGGCGAACAGTTCCGCCGACTCGGCCGAACCAAACGTGATCGTTGTGTCACGGACCCGCCGATTCTCCCCCGAATCAAAGCGGACGACTCCATAGAGAACGGGCAGCTGCCCGACCCCGGTCTCCCCAGCACCAGTCTCCTCAGCACCGGCCTTCGCCCTACCGCCGCCCCTGTTTGCGCTGGCTGCCGCCACCGGCCCCACCGCCCCCTCCCGCTCCGACATCCCACCCCATCTCGCCAAACGGCAAGATTCACTACGTAAGGATCTCCTGATCATGTGATGGTCGCGTTACCCGCAGGTGACCACCATGTACGGATCAGTAGGCTGGGTAGGCGTATCCGGACGTACCGTCCGAGTCATCGGGCGCTCTTCTGCTCACCCACTCACACCGGCATAGGCCCAGCCGGTCCAGCGGCGGACCTCCACCAGCATGACCGGGCCCGCCGGTCGACGTTCCCGGTACTGGCCGTACTTCGCCACCAGCTGGTCAATCGCGTCACGCCAGGCGGATCCGTCCTCGACGATGCGGGCGACGCCGTCGGCACGCGCCCACCACAACTGGTTCCAGTCGTCAGCGTAATGATCGACAATCAGGCTGACGCTCGGATTGACCGCGATATTGGCCAGACGCCGCAGAGCCGTCGAGCGCTTGGGCTTGTGGTCCACGACCATCACGATCATGTCATCGTGGAGTGCGAAGGTCACCGGTACCAGGTGCGGCTGCCCGCCCGCGTCCACCGTGGCCAGCCGGGCTACCCCGGCGGTGGCAAACCGACCGCGTGCCTCAGCAGCGTCCAGATTCATCCCCCATACCTACCGCCACGAGCACTACCGCCACGAGCACTTACCGTTACGACAGACCTGCCGTCAGGACAGAGCAGCACGCAACGATGCCCCCGCCTTCGGTCCCGACAGCAGGACGAGACAATGGGACCATGGCTGACGCGGACGTGACGACCCCGCTGTACGGGGTGCGGATCCGGGTGGACAAGACCGGGCCGGGGGTCCATGCCGCGCTCGATCCGGAACGCCGGGCTGAGTTCGAGGCGGAATTTCGCAACGCATTGGCGCACGCCGACGACCAGTTTGATCTGGATGCCGTCCAGGATGTGGTCGAACGATGGTGGCCGGCGGCGGTACTGTGCGCGAATCCGGCGGACGCCGATGAAGCGCTACACGGTGCGATGGGTGACGTACGCCAGCGAACAGCGTGATGCATTACACGATACGTGATGCATTGCACGATAGAGGAACGCTGGCGCACCATCACCGTCCTGCGGGTCCGCTGGCTCGGCTGACACCACCACCGGCCTGACAGGCTTTTCGCACGCCGGCACGGGACCAGGACCGCTACCGGAGCCGCCGGACGGCAGACGCCGGACTGGCGCTCCCCTTCCCACGCGCCGACGGTGCCTGGCGCGCCGAGGCCGGCGCACCCGTCACTCGAATCAGCAGCCACCGAGGGTGATCGAGGACGCGACTGGGGTGTCACGAGTCGGGGACGGATGGGAACGACCCGGACACCTCAGCCGCGTCCTTAACCTACCCTGCCGATAGCAAATAGTCACTGATCGATTACAGGTGGTTCTAGCTTACACGGCGATTGGCCTCCATGTACCCGTTTTGGCGTGGTCTATCGCAATGTATTTTGCCGGAATTCGCCGTCGTCCGCGCAACACCGGGAGGTCAATCACGGAACGTGACCAAACGCCCGATAGGAGATCTCCACGTGGAACGCTCCGGACATGTCCGACCGCTCCCCGGACACGGGCCGGAGCCGACCAGGCGGGCGCCGACCAGGCGGGCGCGGTCAGATACCGAGCCGCGCCCGCAGGACACCCGCGAGCTCTCCGAAGGCCCGCCCCCGGTGACTGATCGAGTCCTTTTCGGCCGGGCTGAGCTCCGCACTCGTCCGGTCCTCGCCGTCAGCCAGGAACAGCGGGTCGTAGCCGAAACCGCCGGTCCCGCGCGGCCCGGTCAGCAGCCGTCCGCGCATCTCGCCGTGCACGACCTGTTCGGTGCCGTCCGGGGTCACCAGGGCCGCCGCGCACACGAACCCCGCGCCGCGCCGGGCCGCGGGCACGTCGGCCAACTGGGCGAGCACGAGCGCGTTGTTGGCGGCGTCACGCTCGGCCGCAGACACCCCAGACAGCAACCCGGCCCACCGCGCGGACAATACCCCGGGCATCCCGTTGAGGGCGTCGACCGCAAGCCCTGAATCGTCCGCCACGGCGGGCAGACCGGTGACCCGCACGGCGTCCCGCGCCTTGATCAGCGCGTTCTCGGCGAAGGTTGCCCCGGTCTCCGCCACATCCGGGCCGTCGGGCAGTGCCAGCAACTCGACGCTGAGCCCCGCAGCCGCCAGAATGCGGCGCAGCTCGACGAGCTTGGCGCCGTTGCGGCTCGCCAGCACGACGCGCGTGGACACGACCCCACGCACCGCACGATCGTCATTGGAGGCCATCAGCGATCACCGGGGCGAGGGCCGGGTCGCCGACCGTGGCCCACCTGAGGGCACCGGACGCACCCCGGCAAGGGCCGCCCGCTGAATCTCGGTCAGTCGCGCGCATCCCTGGGCGCCCAGATCAAGCAGCCGGTCGAGCATGACCCGGTCGAACGGCACACCCTCCGCCGTTCCCTGGACCTCGACGAAGCCACCGTCGCCGGTGCAGACCACGTTCATGTCAGTGTCAGCGCCGGCATCCTCATCGTAGGCGAGGTCCAGCATCGGCTCACCGGCAACCACGCCGACGCTCACCGCCGCCACGCTGCGGATCATCGCATCCGGACGGCCCAACCATGCGCACGCGTCCGACAAAGCCAGGTAGGCGCCAGTGATGGACGCGGTGCGGGTACCGCCGTCGGCCACCAGAACGTCGCAGTCGATCGCGATCGTATTCTCTCCGAGCAGCTTGAGGTCGATGCTGACGCGCAGGCTGCGGCCGATCAGTCGAGAGATCTCATGGGTGCGGCCACCGATGCGACCCCGCACCGCTTCGCGATCATTGCGGGTATTCGTCGCCCGCGGCAACATCGCGTATTCCGCGGTCACCCAGCCCAGGCCGCTGCCCTTGCGCCAACGCGGTACGCCCTCGGTGACCGAGGCGGCGCACAACACCCGCGTCCGCCCGAACTCGATCAATGCGGAGCCCTCTGGATGGTCCTGCCAACCACGAGTGATCACTACTGGCCGAAGTTCGTCGAATGTCCTGCCGTCGGAACGCTTCACGACGATCAACCCTACCGGCAGGCGGCAAGGGGACCGCACGGCCGTCGCGCGCAGGCATCCTTGCGCTGGCTGACCCGGGCTGTGACCGCCGAGCGGCCACAACCCGCCACCAGCACCCGAAGACTCACGCATCGACCAATATCCACCGGACGGGACCTAGAGCTCGTAGACCGCTCCGGTCTCGGCGAGAGCCAGCGAGCCGTCGAAGGCGCCGGCCGCTTCCTCGTGACTGCGCTGCGTGTCGCCCCACGGCACGAGGTGGGTGAGCACGAGACGTCCGACATCTGCCTTGGCGGCGTGCTCACCGGCCTCACGCCCCGACAGGTGAATGCCCGGCGGGTTGTCCGGGACATCCATGTAGGCCGCTTCGCACAGGAACAGATCAGCTTCCCGGGCCAGCTGTAGCAGCTGGTCACAGGCGCTGGTATCACCCGAGTAGGTCAGCGACCGCCCGTCGGCGGTCAACCGCATGCCGAACGCCTCGACCGGATGCGCCACCCTTTCCAGATCGATCCGGAAGGGACCCACGTTCAGGCGTCCAGGACTGATCGTCTGAAAGTCGTAGATGTCAGCCAGGGAATCATCGGGCCAACGCTCAAACGCCGCGCAGAGACGTTCCTGAGTGTTGATCGGCCCGTAGACCGGAAGCTTCGGGGGCATCCCCTCGGGATGGTACCGCCGGGCGTAGGCACTCACCACAAGATCGAGACAGTGGTCGCCGTGCAGATGCGACAGGAGTACCGCATCGACGTCCCGCAGGTCGCAGTGTCGCTGTAGTTCGCCCATCGACCCATTCCCGGCGTCCACCACCAGGCGAAAGCCGTCGGACTCGATCAGATAGGAGGAACACGCCGACCGGGGTCCCGGATAGGTACCCGAACAACCCAGCACGGTGAGCTTCATCGGGCCACCCCCGCTCCCGCCGGCACGAATCCCGCCACAACGGTCCGTGGCCGTGCACCTATACGGAGCCGGGCCGACTCCGGGTAGTCATCCTGCGCGATCTCTTTCCTGCTGCTCGTCAATGTGACGCCCTCTCCCATAAAAAAGCCGATGACGCCGGTCAACAAAGGATAACGGGTGCGACCTGGGATTATTGTGTCCACATCGACTTCCTGAAATGGCGCCAGATAAGAGCGCCCGGCAATAGGGGCGTGGATCAAGGAGCGGGGCCGGGGTGCGTGCATCGCGAGGCGGCGGATGGAGCCACCCTGGTGGTGGGTGGCGACCGACGACAACACAGCGAGGTGCGTGCCCCGGCCCCGCAACGCCGCATCCCTATTGCCGGTCGCTCTACGTCCTGGTCGGTACCGGCGGCTGTCGGCTGTTCGTCTCACCACGCTTTGTCTCACCACGCTCTGTCTCACCACGCTCTGCCTGGTCCATGAAGGCACGGCGGGTCACGGCCACGCGCCGGGCAGCTGCCCGGGTCGAAGAGGCGTGCGCACGAGCGCCGCCGGTGGCCGCCACAGCCGCGAGAAAGACCGCCTCGGTCGGCCGGATGTCGCACGGTTCCGCACCGGCGTACCGCCTGGTTTCGACCACGGAGCCACCGGCCGACCACTGCGGCCCGGCCAGCGGTCGCGGTCGGCCGGGACCACGCCTCGTGGCACCGACGGGACGACCGGTGGAGTCGGATAGGAGCTGATCGAGGATCGCCTGCATGACGGTGTGGCCGTCGCCTGCGCTGTCGAATACCCCGATGGGCGCGCCGCTCATGAGCGATCAGACTAAGCCCGAAATCGGGTTCTCACCCTGTGGCAGTGGTCACGATACCCGTGTCGAATTTTGGACACCCCGGCCCACGTAGGCATCCCAACCACTTCCCAGGCACGGGACAGAAAATCGTGACCATTACCACACCGGGTCGATGGCCAGGCAGACCCCCACGGCTTCCGATCAGGCCCAGAGCTGACCCTCCAACGCCGCCTCAGCTTCCTCCAGCGTGCCCGCGTAGGCACCGGTGGACAGGTACTTCCAGCCGCCGTCACAGACGATGAGGGCAATGTCGGCACGCTGACCGGCCCGCACGCACTTCTCGGCCTCGATCAATGCCGCATGCAGGATGCATCCGGTCGAGATCCCGGCGAAGATCCCTTCTGTCTCAACCAGCTCCCGCGTCCGACGCAGTGACTCCTTCGGACCCACGGAGATACGGGTGGTGAGTACACTCCCGTCGTAAAGCTCGGGAATGAATCCTTCGTCAATATTGCGAAGCCCGTAGACGATCTCCCCATATCTGGGCTCCGCGGCGATGACTCGAATATCCGGTACCCGTTCGCGGAGGAAGCGTCCGGTGCCCATCAGCGTCCCGGTGGTGCCGAGGCCCGCGACAAAGTGGGTGATGGAAGGGAGATCCTCGAGGAGTTCCGGCCCGGTCGTCTCATAATGCGCCTGCGCGTTTGCCGGGTTACCGTACTGGTAGAGCATCACCCAGTCAGGATGTTCGGCGGCCATCCGCTTGGCCACGGCCACCGCCTCATTCGAGCCGCCGGCCGCAGGCGAGTAGACGATCTCGGCACCCCACATGCCGAGCAGCTGACGCCGCTCGACCGAGGTGTTCTCGGGCATCACACAGATCAGCCGATAGCCACGCTGGCGGCAGACCATGGCCAGCGAGATACCTGTATTACCTGAGGTCGGTTCAAGGACGGTCGCGCCGGCGGTGAGAATGCCGCGCTTCTCGCCATCAGCGATCATCCACAAGGCCGCGCGATCCTTGATGGAACCGGTCGGGTTGTCCTGTTCCAGCTTGGCCCACAGCCGGACATCCGGTGACGGTGAGAGCCTCGGCAGGCCCACCAGGGGGGTGTGGCCTACCGAGTCCACCAGAGAGTCGAAACGCATCAGCTCTTCTGACCTACCTGCCTGCTAGTGCTCGGGGGACTGCGGCCGCCGGTATCGTGGCGGAGCCACCGGCGACGGCGGGCAATATGGTGATCCCGCCCAAAGTCGCCGGTATCGTGGCGGAGCCACCGGCGACGGCGGGCAATATGGTGATCCCGCCCAAAGTCGCCGGTATCGTGGCGGAGCCACCGGCGACGGCGGGCAATATGGTTATATTGTCACCATCAGCGATCTTTGCATCAAGACCACCGAGGAAGCGGACGTCCTCATCGTTGACATAGATGTTCACGAAGCGATGGAGCTCACCGCCGCCGTCCCCGGAGATGAGCCGGCCCCGCAGACCCGGAAAACGGCTGTCGATGTCGATGAACAGCGCGTCGAGGGTGTCACCGACGCCCTCGACGACCTTGGACCCACCCGTGTAGCTGCGCAGGATCGTCGGAACGCGGACCTGGACTGCCATGGTGCTCCTCTCGGTGTTGCACGGTGTTGCACGGTGTTGCACTGTCTCGCTCGTCACCGCCGGACGCGACCAAACGCCTTATCATCACCTCTGCCGGGACGACGTGCCCCATCCCACTGCGACCGCTGACCATGCCGGTTCGGCGGTCGCCCGGAGAATCGACGCGGGGGGGACACAGTCAGCCACCCAGCACAACGTCGTGAACGCCTCAGAGGATTTCCACGGGCTCCTCGGTGACGACTTCGTCGACGATGCGAAACGACCGGAACTCGGTCCGCTCGGAGTCGCGGGTGGACGCGAGGACGTAATGGGCACCCGGTTGCGAAGCCAGCGAGATATCCGTCCGGGAGGGGTACGCCTCGGTGGCGGTATGTGAGTGATAGATCACTACCGGCTCCTCGTCCCGGTCGTCCATCTCACGCCAGACCGTGAGCTGCTCCGCGGAGTCGAACCGGTAGAACGTGGGTGACCGCTCCGCATTCTCCATGGCCACGAAGCGCTCCGGACGGTCCGAGCCGGCTGGTCCCGCGACGATCCCGCAGGCCTCGTCGGGATGGTCTCGTCGGGCATGGGCCACGATGGCCTCATAGACCGCTCGTTCGATACGCAGCACGGACCCACCGTATGACGAGTGGCATCGGCGACGGGATGCCATCAGGCTGACATGGTGCGCAAGACCCGCCGGCGTCACAGCAATACGTGCACGAGCTGGTCCTGCATGTCACCGAGGAAGAGGTACAACTCGACCACAGGTCTGCGA
>NZ_CAUVXL010000071.1:22665-26374 GCF_963555915.1 Protofrankia sp. Cas4 | reverse complement strand
ACCCTCGATCGCGTAGAGAGCCTCGGCGGAGGCATCGTCGGACAGGTTGAGCCGGGTACCGAACACCAGTCGCAGATCATTGAGGGTGACCAGCCAGTCCTGGACCTGGTCGTCATCGAGCACGGTCTGCCCGCCGGTCGCGGGAACGGTGGCCAGCACCCTGCGCGCGGCCGCGCGCTTGCCCGCGCGCAGGTCGTCCGACGTTCGCCTACGGTAGTCGGCGCCGGCATCGGGATCGTCGGGATAGGCGTCCGGCAGAAGCCGCGCCACGGCCGGGTCATCCGGCGGCGGCGGCGCCACGGCACGCAGCCCGACGATCGCCTCCAGTGGGTCGTCCACCGGTGGCGGCTCCAGCAGCGCGTCGATCTGGCCGATCAGCTCGATCAGGAGCGTCGCCTCGAGTGGACCGAGGGCTACCTGGATCCCGTCTCTGGTACGACTGAAGCCGTTGGACACGCTCTCCCGCCCAAGATCACAATTGATCGATCGAAACCCGATGCCGGCGCAGAATAGTCCTTCTAGTCCTGCGCGATCGTGGCCCACAGGCCGTATGCGTGCAGACGGGTGGCGTCGCGCTCCATCTCCTCCCGGGTGCCGGCGGACACGGTGGCCCGACCCTTGTGGTGCACGTCGAGCATGAGGGCCTTGGCCTTGTCCCGACTGAAACCGAACAGCTTCTGAAAGACATATGTCACATACGACATCAGGTTCACCGGATCGTTCCAGACGATCGTGACCCAGGGTCGGTCGTCCTCGGTGGTCTCGTCAACCTCCGAGATGTCTTCGGGCACGACAGTGGCAAGTGGCACGACCTCTATTGTGACGCGTCGACGATCCGCCTTCCCCCCGACCGCCGCACACCGGGCCGCCCGCCGCCCGACGTCAGAAATCCAGATTTGTACCGGTTCGACCTAGAATGCGAACACCGATCGGCCAAGGTCCGTAAGAGCGCCCGGCAATGGGGGCGCTCTACCCTGGTCGGGATGACCACGCCTACATCGCCGTCCATGCGCTCTTCCGCGCTGGCATCGACGGCCCTGCTGACCGATCACTACGAGCTGACGATGCTGCAGGCCGCGTTATGGTCCGGAGCGGCATCGCGCCGGGTGGTCTTCGAGGTGTTCACCCGAGCCCTACCGCCCGGCCGCCGGTTCGGTGTGGTCGCCGGTACCGGACGCCTGCTGGCGGCGCTTGAGTCGTTCCGCTTCGGACCCGAGGAACTCACCTTCCTGCGCGACGGTGGGATCGTGGACGATTCCACCGCGGACTACCTGGCCGGGTACCGCTTCGGCGGGGATATCCAGGGCCTCGCCGAAGGCGAGCCGTTCATGCCGAACACCCCGGTGTTGGTCGTGGAAGGCAGCTTCGCCGAGTGCATCCTGCTGGAGACCCTGGTGCTGTCCGTGCTCAACCACGACAGTGCGATCGCCGGCGCGGGTGCGCGGATGGTCGCCGCGGCGGCAGGCCGGCCATGCGTCGACATGGGCTCACGCCGTGCCCACGAGCAGGCTGCCGTCGCCGCCGCCCGAGCCGCCTACCTGGTCGGGTTCACCTCCACATCCAACCTGGAAGCGGGCCGGCGGTGGGACATCCCGACCACGGGAACGGCGGCGCACGCGTTCACCCTCGTCCATCCGTCCGAACGCCTGGCGTTCGCAGCCCAGGTCGCCGCACTCGGCGTCGACACGACGCTGCTCGTGGACACCTATGACGTTCCCGCAGCGATCGCGACCGCGCTCGAGGTGGCCGGCCCGGGGCTCGGCGCGATCCGTCTCGACAGCGGTGACCTCGGCCTCACGGCCCGGGCCGCCCGGGCGCAGTTGGACTCGTTCGGCGCGCAGAGTACCCGTATCATCGCAACCGGCGATCTGGACGAGCATGTCATCGCCCGGCTCGCGCACGCTCCGGTCGACGGCTACGGCATCGGCACGAAGCTCGTCACCGGTTCGGGGGCACCCACCGCCGGGTTCGTCTACAAACTCGTCGAGGTGGACGGGACGGGCGTTGCCAAGATGTCAGTGGGCAAGAGCACCAAAGGATGGCGCAAGCGGGTGAGCCGCCGCCACGACCGCAACGGGGTTGCGGTCGCGGACGTGATCACGATCGACGCTGCCGGCTCCCCCACGCCAACCGGTGACCAACCAACCGGTGACCAACCGACCGGTGACCAACCGACCGGTCCCGGCGCGCACGGGACCGGCCTGCGCGAAACCAGCCTGGACCGCCGCCTCCTGGTCCCGCTGGTGCGCGGCGGAGTGATCCTGGACGCAGGGCGGACCAACGCGCACGGGCTGCTCGCGGCTCGCGCACACCATGAGGCAACGCTGGCGAGCCTGCCGGTGGACGCCCGGTCAATCGCCTTCGGCGGACCGTGTCTGCCGGTCATCGCCGTCGGGGCACCCACCGGGCAACATTGAGGCCGTGACGGCAGGCATGACCGGACCGCAGACACCGCCGCACGACGCGGCGGAGATGTTCCCCGGGCTGGCGATCGCGGTGAGTGTGGACGTCGTCCTGCTGACATTGCGGGCCGGCCAGCTCTGCGTACTGGTCACGCAGCGCGGCTCCCCACCGTTCCAGGACGACTGGGCGTTGCCCGGTGGCCTCGTCCGGGTGGACGAGGACCTTGACGCCTCGGCCCGTCGCCAGCTCACCGAAGAAACCGGAGTCGCCGCTTCGGGTCATCTTGAGCAGCTGCGGACCTATGGGTGCCCGGACCGCGATCCGCGGGCCAGGGTCGTCAGCGTGGCCTACCTCGCACTGCTGCCGAACCTGCCGCCCCCGCCGGGAACTGATCGCGACGGCCCGAGAGTCCGGTGGTGGCCGGTGGAGGATCTCGGGTCGGCGGACGGCCCGACGCTCGCCTTCGACCATCCGGCGATCGTCGCCGACGGCATGGAGCGGGCACGCAGCAAGCTGGAGTACACCCCGCTCGCCGCGGCCTTCTGCGAAGAACCGTTCACCTTGGCGGAGCTGCGTCGCGTCTACGAGGCCGCCTGGGGAGCTCCGCTGGACCCTCCCAACTTCCGCCGCAAGGTGCTGTCGACAACGGGGTTCGTGGTGCCGGTGGGTGCCCGGGCTGCGCCGCGTGGTGGGGGACGGCCTGCCGAGCTGTACCGGCGGGGCTCGGCGACCGCGCTGCATCCCCCGTTGTTGCGCCGGACGGTGTGACCCCGACACCAACCAGGCCTCACCACCGACCAGCCCTCACCACCGACCAGCCCTCACCACCAACCGGTGCCGGCGGCGGCCCGCATGAGATCGTTGTCCGCGTGGATCCCAGTAATGCCGGAATATTTATCGTGGTGGTAGGTGGAGCGCTGTGCGCGCTCCTGCTGCTGGCCGGTCGCGCCGGACGAAGCCTCGCCAAAGATCTCTGGAGCCGGATGGGTCTCCTGCGCTGGATCGTCCTGCTGATCGTCGTTGTCGTTCTTCTCGATCTCGCTGACGGTGCCGTGAACCGTTAAGAGCGCCCGGTAATAAGAGTGCCCGGCGACAGGGGCGCCCGCACAAGGATGCGCCTCGCACCCTCATGAACAGAACGCGTTAGTAGCTTTACACACAGCAGCGGCGCTCTTTAACTAGAAGCAACCATTTTGTTGCCATGGGCTAGGAGATGTCTAACTAGTTATACTGAACTTCCAGCAACCCCAAAGTAGGACGAAAGGACTGCGGGTGACTGGTCAACCATGGCTGTGGACGCCTCCAC
>NZ_CAUVXL010000071.1:0-22256 GCF_963555915.1 Protofrankia sp. Cas4 | reverse complement strand
ACCAGACATCGCGTCCCGCCGGCGTGGGCCCGCTGCTCCGCTCCTACCGGCAGACCTACGGACTCACCCAGCAGCAACTCGCCGAACGGCTCGGCTTCGACCAGTCCTATGTCTCAAAGGTCGAAAGCGGTCGCCGCGCGATCCACGACATCTCCACGCTTCGCCACATCGCCCGCAGGCTCTCGCTGTCACCCGAGGACGTAGGCCTGGCCGCGGGCTCCCTTTCCGAGGGCCGCCGGGACGTCGCGGCCGCCAACCCCCTGGCGGACCGGGTTGCGGCGAGCCAGCGCGCGTGGCGACTGACACGCGACCACCTCAACCATCACCGGATCAGCCTGGCCCGCGCCGCCGCCCAGCTCTATCCCGAGACCTACCGCCTCGGTAACGGCCTGCTGACCCGGCCGGGCTGGATGTGGGACGCGCCGGTCGACATCGCCGACATCGAACTGGAATGGTCGGATACGGCGAGTCCGCCGACCGTGTCGGGCGCCGGTACCGACACCGAACACGTACGCCCGCTCACCGCCGACGGGTCTGCGTTCGGCACCTACACGCGGGCCATGCGCGACCTCGACCGGCCCACCCTCTTCGAGAACCGCCTGAGCTTCCGACTGCTGGACGCCGTCCGCCCCGAGGGTGGCGGGTGTCCACAGATGTCCTTCGGACACACCACCTACTTCGACGCCCTCGACGTCTGCGAGTCGGTCGCGCACGAGACGGCCGCCGCCATGCTCGGTGGCGGGCTGTCCTGGCCGGCGCTGCCCTTCCGGCGCGGCATCGGAGACCCGTTCGACCTGGGACGGCGGGTCGCGCTGCCCTCGATCAACACACTGACCATCCGTCATGACACCACCCGAGCCAGCTTCGTCCTGCACCGACGCAGTGCCGGCTCGGTCGCCACCGCCGGTGGTGTTTACCATGTCCTACCAGCCGGGGTGTTCCAGCCGTCAGGGATCTCCGCCTCCCACCATCGGACGGACTTCAATCTGTGGCGCAACATCATGCGTGAGCTCAGCGAGGAGCTTCTCGGCAATGCCGAACACGATGGCAGCAGCTCCACACTGATCGACTACGACAACAGTGAACCCTTCCGTTCACTGGAGCGGGCCCGACGCTCCGGCGGTGTCCGGGTGTGGTGTTTCGGCGTAGGCCTTGATGCGCTGACGCTCTTCGGTGAGATCCTGACTGTCGTGATCGTGGACGCTGACGTGTTCGACACGCTGTTCAGCGGGATGGTGCCGATCAACGCCGAGGGATCCGTCGTCACCACGGGCCCTGGTCGGCGCGCCTGCGACGGCATCCCGTTCACGCCGGCGGCTGTCCGCCGGCTGATCGAGCAGGAGCCGCTCGCTCCCTCAGCGGCGGCCTGTCTGGAACTTGCGTGGCGCCATCGCGGAACGCTGCTTCCGGGGTTGCACATGCGGGCCACGTCCTGAACGCGCCGGGGCCATGCGTGTTCTCGTAACCGGCGCGGCCGGTTTTGTGGGCGGGGTTGTCGCCGACACCCTCGCTGCGGCTGGCCATCAGGTCACCGCCCTCATCCACAACGAGCTGCCGCCTCCCCGACTGGCGCCGGGCACTGAGATCATCAGCGCCGACCTGTTGGAGATCGACGAACTCGCGGCGGCAGGCATCGACCGTGGGTTCGACGCGGTCTGCCACCTCGCCGCGCTGACCCGGGTGCGGGAGTCCCTGCGTGACCCACTGCGGTACTTCGCGGTCAACGTGACCGGCACCGTGAACCTGCTGGGTCTCCTCGAACGCGGCACCGAGGTCAGCGGGATCGCGCCGATCGTCGTCCTGGGTTCGAGCTGCGCGGTCTACGGCACACCGGAGACCCAGCCCATCCCGGAGACCCAACCGCCGGCACCGACGAACGCCTACGGTGCCTCCAAGCTTGCCGCCGAGCAGGTCCTCACCCACCAGGCGGCGACCGGTCGCATCGGCGCGGTCGTGCTCCGATCCTTCAACATCGCGGGCGCCGCGGGCGTGCACGCGGACAGGGACGGGACCCGCATCATTCCGGCGGCACTGGCAGTGGCATCGGGTGCGTCCGATGTCTTCGGCGTCAACGGGGACGGCGCGGTGATCCGCGAGTACGTGCACGTCGGCGACATGGCCGATGCCTACCTCGCGGCGTTGGACGCCGTGGCGCCCGGCCAGAGCGAGATCTTCAACGTCGGCACGGGCGTCGGCGTCAGCGTCGCGGACGTTCTCGCGGCGGTCGAACGCGTCACCGGCCGCACCGTCCGGCGGGTGCGCCGGCCACCGGCGGTCGAGCCGCCGATGCTGGTCGCCGACAGCCGCCGGATCCGGGCGGAGCTGACCTGGCGCCCCACCCGCTCGACCATCGACCGGATCGTCGCCGACGCATGGGACCACGCGGCCCCGCGGGCGTCCGTCCAGATGATCGGTCAGGGCGGCTGAGTCGGCGGACAGCTATGATGTAGGCGACATCGGCGATATGGACGGATGTGTCATGGGTGCTGCTGCGATACTCGCTCCCGCCTGACCGCGTCAGGTAGGAGCGCATCGATCAGAGAAAGCCCTCGGCGAAGTCAACGCAGCACGCGTCCATGTCGGGCACTAATCTGACCTACGCTGATCGGGGCCGGTCAGCCGCGCCGGGACCAACGCGTGTCGGACCACCGGCTGGTTGCCAGCACCGCAGCGCATTCTGGGGGAGAGACACAGGGTGGATAAACAGCCTGCGGGTGGACAACGCCCTCGGCCGACGTCTCGAGTAGTCGTCGACGTGGTACGCACGGTGCGCGGCTGGGTTGTGGCGATCGCGGGTGGAGTGCTGCTGTTCGGCTGCTACCTGGGTGTCTCCGCAGAGACCGATCCCGGACGTCAGCTACCCTACTTCGCCTCCGGCGGGCTCGGCGGGCTCGCCCTCGTCCTGCTCGGTTGCGCGCTGCTGGTCGCCGACCAGATCGACGCCACCTCGAAGGGCGACCGCCGGAGCGACCATCAGGTCGACGACCTGCACAGGCTTATCGTCGCCGCAGCCGGCGCGGGACAAGCCCCGTCCGCCGGTGCCGTCAGGGGCACGGCCCCTGCTGGCGCGGCCCCCGCCGGAACGGGCGCGGACAGCTACGACGACGGGGGGCTGTTCGCGGTACCCGCAGGACGAACCTACCATCGTCGCACCTGCGACATGATTGTCGGGAAACCGGCGCAGCCCGTGGACCCGGAGCAGATCGCGACACGTGGCCTGACGGCGTGCACCATCTGCGAACCAAAGATCGCCGCGTGAGGCCAGCGGGCCAGCCCCCGCGGCCGCGGCGGGAGGACCGGCGGTGACAAGCATCGACCTGGCATTCGCCGGAGTCTCCATCGGCGCGATCGCCGCACTTTCCGGCATCGGCCTGCTCATCACCTACCGGACGAACGGTGTCCTCAACATCGCTCAAGGTGGCATCGCGGCACTGGTCGCCTACATCTTCCGCGAGATGGTCGTTGACTGGGATCTGTCGATCTGGGTGTCGGCGCTGCTCTGCCTCGCGGTGATCTCACCGGTGATCGGTCTGTTGCTCGAACGGCTCGTCTTCCGCCCGCTCGCCCGCCGGCGCGCCTCCGCCGCCGAATCCCTGGTGGCGAGTCTGGGCGTGCTGGTCCTGACCGTCGGAATGACCGCTGGGATCTGGGGACTGGGTTCCCGCGGAGACGCGCCGAGTCTGTTCCCAGCCCGCGCGGTCGTGCTGCCGGGTGACAACCGCATCGGTGTGGACGCGCTCGCCGAACTGGGCCTGGTCATCGCCGTGTGCGTGGCCCTCGGGGTCATCACGAACCGCACCCCTTTCGGTCGGCAGGTCAAGGCGGTGGTGGACGACCGCCAGCTCGCCGAGCTTTCCGCGATTCCAGCCGACCGGGTCGCGGCTGCCGGATGGGCCGTCGGTACCACCCTCGCCGGGTTCACCGGCATCCTGCTGGCACCGCGGCTGCAGCTCACCCCGTACGGACTCACCCTGCTGGTCCTGGAGACCTTCGCGGTGGTCGTCGCCGCCCGCCTGTCCAGCATGCCCGGTGCGGTCATCACGGCCCTTGCCATCGGCATCCTGCAAAGCGAACTGAGCCAGTTCCAGGTGACCGGCAGGTTCGCGGCGCTGTTCCTCGCCGTGCAGTCCAACCTGTTCGTGGCCGCGCTACTCATCCTACTGCTGCTGGTCCCCCGATTGCGCGAGCTCGGCGGAGACGCCGGTTCCACCGGCCGCTTCTCCAGTCGTGGCGCGCCGCCGTCGCGCCCGCCGGGCCCCGGCGGACAGCGCCGCGATGTCCTGGGGAAGCTGGGCGGCGCGGCGCTGCTGCTAGCTCCCCTCACGTTCGCCCCGGCAGACCTGCGCAATGCCTTCACCGTGCCGGCCATCGCTCTGATCTTCCTGTCACTGGTGATCGTCACCGGCTACAGCGGCCAGGTCTCGCTGGGCGTGGCCGGCTACGCCGGGCTCGGCGCGCTGCTGTCCGCCAAGCTCACCGCCGGTGAGCTTTTCGGGCTGCCGGCGCTACCCGGTCTTGTCGCCCTGCTACTCGGCGCGCTGCTGGTCGCCCCGGTCGGCCTGCTCACCGGCTACCCCGCGATCCGGCGACGGGGTCTCACCCTCGCCCTCACGACGTTCGCGGTGGGCGCGGTCGTGTCCCGCTTCGTGTTCCAGCAGCAGACGTTCGTCTCCAAGTTGCATGTCACGCCACTGTCCATGGCCCACCATGCGTTGTCCGACCGCTGGTTCTACGTCGTCGAACTCGCCTGCCTGGGTCTGGGCGTGCTCGTGGTCCGCAACCTCCATGAAGGGCGGCTGGGCCGGGCACTGCTGGCGGTGCGCGATCACACCGAGGGTGCGGCCGCGGTCGGCGTCGACGTCCGCAACCTCAAGCTGCTGTCGTTCACCGTCTCCTCGGTCGTGGCCGGGCTCGGCGGTGCCCTGCTGATGCTTGGAACCTCCTCCTTCGACGCCGAAACGTTCTCCCCGCTCAACAGCCTGCTGTGGTTCACTGCGGTCGTCGTGTTCGGCGCGGACAGTGCTGTCGGCGCCGTTGTCGCGGCCGGTTTCATCGTCACCATCGACACGCTGGCCCCGGCCGGTTCAGCCACCCTCGCCGTCGGCATCCTCGCCCTTGCTCTGGGCTGGCTGCCAGGTGGGCTCATCCCCGCCGCCCGGGGCGTGGTCACGTTCCTGGACAGCCGTCTTGCCGAGGACCGTACCGAGGCCGCCGGGCCGCTGCCCGTCCCGAGCGGGATTCGATCGTCTCTCCCATCCGCCGAGCTGACCACCGGCACCGCCGGCACCGTCGGCACCGTCGTCGCGGTGCCGGTCGGATACCCGTACCCGTCGAGCGCGAATGCGACCACGTTGACCCCGTTCGGCCAGGCCCTCGCAGCCCGGGTGCGGGCGGTCACGCGCCCGGAGGCGCTGACGCACTCGAAGGCTTCGGCCCGATCGGAGGCTCTGACGAGTCCGGGGATGACGCCGTGAGCCGAGCCGAGCTGCGCGGCCGCGGGCTGGTTCGCCGCTACGGCGGGCTCACCGCGGTCGACAAGGTCGACATAACCGTCGCGCCAGGCAAGGTCACTGGACTGATCGGGCCGAACGGTGCCGGGAAGTCGACGCTGTTCAGCCTGCTCACCGGGGTGGAAAAACCGGACAAGGGCACGGTCTCACTCGGCGGACGCAACATCACCCGGATGTCCCCGGACGTCCGCGCCCGCCGCGGTCTGGTGCAGACCTTCCAGGTGCCGTCGCTGTTCTCCAGCATGACCGTCGTGGACAACCTCCTGGTCGGCGCCGAGAACAGGCGCCGCGACTACGCGGGTGGGCTGTTCGGGCTGACACCACACGGCACCGTCAGAGCCCAGCGGATGGTGACCCGTACGCTCGATTCACTCGGTCTCACCGGCATTGCGGACGTGACCGCGGGGACGCTGTCAACGGGTGCGCTGCGCTTGGTCGAGTTGGCCCGTGCACTGTGCGCCCGTCCGGATGTCCTCCTGCTGGACGAGCCCGCGAGCGGCCTCGACGGGCAGGAAACCGAGCGGCTGTCCGCGCTGCTCCGCCAGGTCGCCGCCGAAGGAGTCGGCGTCCTGCTGGTCGACCACGATGTCGAGCTGGTCTTCTCCGTCACCGACCAGGTGTACGCGATGGTCGGTGGACGCATCGTAGCCGAGGGCGAACCGTCCGCTGTCCGCGACGACCCGACCGTCCGGTCCGTCTACCTTGCCCAGGGGCCGTTGGCATGAGTGCCGAACTGATACTCACCGGAGCACGGGCCGGCTACCGCACCATCGAAGTTCTGCACGGTCTCGACCTGACCATTCCGGCCGGCAAGGTCACCGCGCTGCTCGGGGTCAACGGCGCCGGCAAGAGCACCACGCTGCGGGTGCTCGCCGGCGTGTTACCACTACGGTCAGGATCGTTGACCTGGCGTGACAGGACGATCACCAAGATGTCCACGGTGGACCGCGCCCGAGCAGGCCTCATGCTCGTGCCGGACGAGCGGGCGGTGTTCGCCAGCCTCACCGTGCGGGAGAATCTTCAGATCATCGTGGAGGCGTCGGGCCATCGGGACATCTCGCCGGCGCTGGAAGCCTTCCCCCGGCTGGGTGAGGCCAGACGGCTCACCCAGCGAGCCGGGACCCTGTCCGGCGGGGAACGGAGGATGCTCGCCCTCGCCCGCGCCCTGCTGGCCCGCCCCAAGGTACTGCTCGTCGACGAGCTGTCACTCGGCCTCTCACCGAAGATCGCGAGCGAACTGTTCGAGTGGCTGGCAACCGTGGCCGTCGGTGGCACAACGGTCGTGCTCGCCGACCAGTACACCGAAGAAGCCCTGAACCTGGCAGACGTCGTCTATGTGCTGCACCGCGGCGAGTGTTCGTTTGTCGGCGATCCCGCCGAGCTTAAGGGCGACCGACAATAGGGGACGCGGCGTCGCGGGGCTGACAGGCCCTGGTCCGGTCGATGGTCACCCACCGGCCGGACCGGGCGCTCCAATAGCAACCCGAGGACTTCGGCCTCCGGCGATGCGACAGAACCACGATCGCATCGCCTTTGGCCAGCAACCCGAGTACTTCGGGCCTCCGGCGATGCGACAAACCCGGTCGCACCGCCGGAGCCGGTATTACTCGGCCGGGTAGGGCAGGTTCGGGACGTCAAAGCAATTGGTATCCAAATCCTTACCCTGTGTAACCCAGCCTCCCTTCCCGCCATTCGCCGAGTCCTGCCACCGGACGACCTCGATGCAGTTGCGATCGTTCGGCGGAGGGGTGGGACTCTTCGTGAAGTTGCGCGGAGCGAGCAGACCGTCACCGTTGTAGTCCTGCGGTTGATTCATGAAACTTTCGACACACACGCGGGTGAGGTTGGCGCCGCAGGACTTCATCGCATCGGTGAGCCAAGCGGCGGACGCATAGCCCTCAAGCGTCCACATGTTCAGCTGGCCCTCACGCGCAGGCTGGTACTTCGTCATTGCCTCGCGGAACTTTGCCACGGCCGGGTTGTTCGTGTCGTTGTAGTTGCGGGTCCAGCTGGTCGCGTAGGTGGCGTTCCGGCAGCCCGACGTATCCGCGAACGTCTTACCGAAGGTGTCGGTCCACCCCTGCGACGTGGTCACCTTCGCCTTGACCGTGAACCCCTGCGCCTGCATCGACTTACACAGGGACAGGTTGCCGTTGTCCTCCATCGCATCAAAGATCACGTCAACCCCGCGCGCCCTCATGTCCAGCACAGCGGCGTCGAAGTTCGGCAGTCCGAAATTGATCTCCTTTTCGACGACCGTGTACCCCTCGCGACGCAGACCGTCAGCGACCGACTTCGCATACCGCTGGGAAGGCGCAATGTTGTAGTACACGACCCCCGCGGTCGTGGTGCTCAGGTTCTCCTTGAGCCACCGGTAGTTCTCCGTGCCCGCATAGAGCGTGCCGCCGTAGCCGGGCCGGCTGCCGTCCCGCGGGTAGTAACTACCGTAGAGAGAGTAAAGGTGTGGATACTGGTCGTAGGCGTTGTTGATCGGCTGGCCACCGATGTCCGGTACGCCCTTGGAGTTGAGGTACGGCGCTCCGTCATAGTTGAACGCCGCCACCCCGGCCAACGCGAAGACCTTCTGGTCGTCGACGAGCTTGCGCACGCACGCTGCGTTGTCCGGCCCGCTGCCATGGTCATCGCACTGGACGAACGTCACCTTGCGGCCGTTCACGCCGCCGGCCGCGTTGAGCGCGTCGAAGTACGCCTTGGCCCCGTATAGGGAGCCGGAGAATGTCGTCGGCCCCAGCGGACTCGTCAGACCGATAATGGTACCGACCTTGATATCGTTCGCGGTCACACCGATGTCCGACGCGGGGTTCGCGCCACCCCCCTGGGATGGGCTGCTGGGCGGCGTGCCCTGGTTACTCACCCTGCTTCCGCAGGCCGCAAGCACGAGGACGGACAGTGCGGCTGTGACGACGAGCGACCTCGCTCGTATGGGCATTACTCTCCCCCGGGATCGTTGGTTGCCCCAGACGTTATTGCGCATGCTGGGATTCTGCGCGTCGTCCTTCCGACACCGAACGCCGCATGAGGCCGGGGCCGGTTCAGGACCGTCCCGCGGGGCCTGGCCAGGCCCCGGCCGTTGTCGTCACAGCAATCAACGCTACGGTCTGGCCGCCACCGCCACCGCCACCGCCACCGTCCCCGCCACACCAACCTCCATGATCATATTTCTTGGTCAACCACCGTGGCCCGTCCGAAACCGCCGCCACCACCGTCGGCGCGACACCGGCGCGATGGGCTGAGCCGATACCAGCACCTGACCGTCCTCCGCGAAAACATCATTCCCGCTGTCCCCGGAGTCACCGTTTCTGGAGTCACCGTTTCTGAACTCGCCATCGCTGAAGGCGGTACCGGGCGCGGTACCGGGCGCGGTACCGGGCGCAACGAGACCAGCCGCAACCGAGCCAGCACCGTTGAGACCGGGCGTGGGTGTGCTGGTAGACAGCAGCGTCACCGTGGAGGACAACTGATCACGTTCGACGGTCGATCCGGGCGCGACAGGCAACGCTTCGACGACCGTAGGTACAACCACAGTCGGCACGATGATGGTAGGCACAACCACGGTAGGAACAACGTCGGTCGGCTCCGGCAACGCTTCGACCCCTGTGGCGACCGGCTCTGTGGCCACCTCCGCAACCGGCGGGGCAGCCGGCTCTGCAACCGGCGGGGCAGCCGGCTCTGCAACCGGCGGGGCAGCCGGCTCTGCAACCGGCGGGGCGGCCCGCTCTGCAACCGGCGGGGCGGCCCGCTCTGCAACCGAACCGTCGACGACCTGCCCGTTGGACGTGGTACGGACGGTTTTCGTCCTGACCGACACCTTCCGAGGTGGCTTCGGCGTCGAAGCCAGGACGGCCTGCGGTGGCTCGTCGACCGACACCGGCTCGGCCAGCACGGGTTCAGCCAGCGCAGGTTCGGACAACGACGACTGCGCTGCTGGCTGTCCAGGAGCGTCTGTCGCCGATGAGCCGGACTTCTTGCGGGGCGCACGGGGCGGCCTCGCGGCCCGCTTCGGTTCGGGCTTCGCCGGCACTGCGCTGTCAGCCCCATCCCGGGGCGCGGGAACCGTCCGTGCATCCGGTTTCGCCGCGGTGTCAGCGACGACCTGTGCCTCGTCGGTCTCCCGGGTCACCCGCTGGGAGGGTAGGGCCTCAGCCGGCGCAGCCTCGTCCTCCGGCGACCGCACGGGTGGCTGGGCCGGCACGGGTGGCTGGGCCGGCACGGGTGGCTGGGCCGGCACGGGTGGCTGGGCCGGCACGGGTGGCTGGGCCGGCACGGGTGGCTGGGCCGGCACGGGCTTCGGGTAGGCATCGTGCTGCGGCAACAACCTGTTCACAATGCGCCCGCTCGGGCCGGGCCCGCGGTGCAGGCGCCCATTGTCCGACAGTCGGCGGCAGACCTGGTTCACGGTCTGGCGGCGAAGCTCAAGCGCTTCCGCCAACTGTCCGTCGTCCAGGCCGGCCGGAACCTTTGCCAGCCGCTCAAGAATGCGGTCCGCGACAGTAGTCACAAACCCGGACGCTATACGCCATCCAAAATCGGCTTGCAAGCGGGGTGGGTCAACTTCGGCACCTGTCGTCCGTCCGTGGTGACCCTGGCGCTCCGTGCGAGCGGTTGAGGCGTGTCCCGTAGTGGTTTGGTGATCTGACCGCCTTCGCGTGTTACCCGCGGTCCATCCCGGGAATATGCACCGATGACACCGAACGACGGCAAGCCACTGATCCAGCATCCATTGATCAAGAATCCATTGATCCAACCGGGAGGCGACGATGACGCAGCTGATGCCGGACGGCGACATCGACAGCGTCGACGTCGGTTACATCAACACCTATGGCGGTCCGCTCGAGCAGTCCGAGAGTCTCGACAGCGACGGCCTCGGCTCGACCGACCGGGGGCATGACCCGCTCGACGACGGCTGGGATCCGCCCGATCGCTTCGGCCCCGGCGAGCGCTTCGGGACGACCGCAGCGGAGCAGCGTGCGGGTGAGTCCCTGGACTCGTTGCTCTCCCAGGAGCAGCCCGATCCGGATCCCTATGCCGAGGCGGCACGGTTGGAGTCAGGCGACGTCCTGGAGTCCGATGTCTATGCCCCATACGACCCGCCGGGTGGGCGCGGGCTGGAAGCTGACGGCGTCGCGGACGCCTCGCCGCCGCTGCTGGCTGATGACGAGGGCGTGCGGAACGTCACAACCGGCGAGCTCATCGCACACGGTCCGATCGGCGGACGCTGCCGCGGTCGTGAGGACTCTCCGTATGTCGGCGCACCCGAGGAGGAAGCGGTACGGGTCCACGACGAAGAATGATCAAATAGCGCCGCTGCCGCCCGCGGTCTGCGCGCCGCGGGCGGAGGCGTCATGCTGACCAGATGGCCGCCGACGACCAGGCTCCCGACGATGCGCCTCCGCCAGACAAGGCCTCGGCAGACAAGGCCCCGCAGAGCGACGCCCCCGGCTATGAGGGGCTGGCGACCTTCTGCCACCGGCCGTGGCTGCCGGCGCCGACAGACCTCGCGGCCCGTCGCCCAGACGTCGCCGTGGTCGGCGCGCCGTTCGACATCGCGACCACCAACCGGCCGGGCGCGCGTTTCGGCCCGCGGGCCCTGCGCGCGCTCGCCTACGAGCCCGGCACCTATCACCTCGATCTCGGCGTTGAGATCTTCGATTGGCTCGACGTCGTGGACGCCGGCGACGCCCACTGCCCGCACGGGCAGACCGAGGCGTCCCACCGCAACATCCGCGCGAAGGTCGGCGCCGTGGCCGGGCTCGGGATCGTGCCGGTCATCATCGGCGGAGACCACTCGATCACCTGGCCGGCGGCGTCCGGGGTTGCCGATGCCGTCGGCTGGGGGGAACTCGGCCTGCTGCACTTCGACGCGCACGCCGACGCCGCGCACATCATCGATGGCAACCTCGCCTCGCACGGGACACCCATGCGCCGGCTGATCGAGTCCGGAGCCGTACGGGGGCGCAACTTCGTCCAGGTCGGCCTACGTGGTTACTGGCCGCCGGCGGATGTGTTCGCCTGGATGCGCGAACAGGGCATGCGGTGGCACCTGATGCACGAGATCTGGGACCGCGGATCACGCGCGGTTGTCACCGACGCGATTGCCCAGGCTGTGGACGGGTGCCGCGCGCTCTATCTGTCAGTGGACATCGACGTGCTCGACCCCGGCTTCGCACCGGGTACCGGCACTCCCGAACCAGGCGGCATGACACCCGCGGACCTGCTGCGCGCCGTCCGTCAGATCACGCTGGACACCCCGCTGGTCGCGGCGGACATCGTTGAGGTCTCGCCCCCCTACGACCACGCCGAGAACACCGTCAACAACGCCCATCGAGTCGCGATGGAGATCTTCGCCGCCCTGGCCCATCGTCGGCGCACCGCCGCCGGTGGCGTGCCCGACCTGCCCGGCCGCGACCCACGCGCCACGACGTAAAACGTCACGCATTGTGCTGGTAGACCAGAGCGCCAGCACAATCAGGGGTTCATGCGGAGTGCTACCAAGGACCCTCTGTTGGGCAGGGCAACCGCTTTTGGGAACATAAGGGACAGTACGGTCCGGTACTCTCCCGCAGACTCCCCCTAGAGGGCCAAAGGGCGCGCGACGATCGTCAGATCGCGCGCACGGAGGCCGCAGTCCCCGGAGAACTTGAGGTGGCGCCCATGCAGGGACGGCAGCCCCGGCGAGCAACGAGCCGTCGTTCGTTCCTGCGCGGATCGATCGGCGCGGCCGCGGCGACCGGACTGTCGGCGCTGGTCGCGGCATGTTCGGATTCGTCCACCGGCAAGGTCACCGACCAGCGGCTGCCCAAACCCAGCCCGGGCAACCCGGTGCTATGGCCCATCAGCGGGGACAACCGGCCCATCGCGGGTAGCCTGCAGCCGGAACGCGACCGAACCCTCAAGATCTTCAACTGGCCCGACTACATCGACCCGCAGGCGCTGAAGTCCTTCCGTGACTCGACGGGTGTGACCGTCGACGTGACGACCTTCAGCGACAACCGCGTGGCGCTGGAGGCAATCGCGGCCGGCACCGTCGACTACGACATCTACCTGCCAAGCTACGACCAGCTCCCCAGGCTGGTCGGCAACGGCCATCTACGACCGCTGAACCACAGCTACATCCCGAACATCAACCAGGTGTGGCCGGACTTCTCCAATCCCTTCTACGACCTGCAGTGGCGCTACACCGTGCCGTACACCGTCTACAACACGGGCATCGCCTGGCGGTCGGACATCATTACCGAGGACATCAGCGCAAGGGACAACCCGTTCGACGTCTTCTGGGACGGCCGGTACCGCGACAAGATCTCCGTGATCAACGACTATCGCGCCGTGATGGGTATGGTCCTGCTGCGCAACGGTCTCGACCTGAACACCGACCGAAACGATGATCTCGATCTCGTCCGGACCCAACTGGCCGACATGGTCCGCGCGACCCGGCCCAAAGCGACGATCACCAACTACCGGGACCTGCCCGGCGGGCACTTCCCCATTGTCCAGGCATGGTCGGGAGACGTGATCAACGCCCGGAACTACCTAGCCAAGGATGCCGACCCGAACATCCTGCATTACTGGTCCCCGACCGACGCCCGCCACCAGGCGGACAACGATCTGATGGTGATCCTTCGGGCCGGCAAAAGCCCGGTAGCCGCGCACATGTTCCTCAACCACATGCTCGACTTCGGCGTCGTACTGGGTAACTTCGCGGCGATTGGATACCAGCCGCCGCAGAATCGCATCACCTCTGCCGGACTCGTCGGACAGGGATTCCTCCCAGCAAGCCTGGCGAGCGCGGTTGTGGAACCGGCGTACTTCGCCACCGGCCAGCGTATTCTGGAGCTGGACCCTGACACCGACCGACGCTGGCGGTCGATCTGGGACGAATTCCGCACCAGCACCTGAGAACCGGTTCCGCCAACCACAGTCACCGCAGTCACCGCAGTCACTACAGCCAGCACAACGCACAGGTCAGCGGGTGGCCGCCGGGCGGCGGCCGAGAGCGTAGCAGGCGATCGCCGCGGTCGCTGCGACGTTGAGCGAATCCACCCCGTTGGCCATCGGGATTCGCACCCGGGTGGTGGCCGCGTCAAGGGCCGCCTGCGTAAGGCCCGGGCCTTCCGAGCCGAGCAGCAGCGCCAGCTTCTCGTGCGGTCGGGTGCTCAGCTCGTCGAGCGCCACCGCGTCCGGGGACGGCGTGAGCGCGACCACCGCGAACCCGTGCTCCACCAGCAGCGACAGCGCCGCCGGCCATGGATCGAGGCGAGCGTAGGGGACGGCGAACACCTCCCCCATCGACACCCGCACCGAGCGGCGGTAGAGCGGGTCCGCGCAGCGCGGGCTGAGCAGGACGGCGTCCATCCCGAGCCCGGCCGCCGAACGGAAGATCGCCCCAAGGTTGGTGTGACTCACCACGTCCTCACAGACAAGTGCCCGGCTCGCGCCGGCCAGGACATCCGCCACGGGAATCAGCGGACGGCGGCACATCGAGGCGAGTGCCCCGCGATGCACCTCGAACCCGGTGATCGCGGCGAGCACATCCGGGCCGGCGAGGTAGACCGGGACGTCCGGGTCGAGATCGTCCGGCACCAGCGCGAGCTTTGACGGCCCGACCAGCAACGAACGCGGCCGGTGGCCGGCGCGCCGGGCCCGTTCGATGACCAGTTCACCCTCGGCGATGAACAGCCCCTCGGCGGGCTCCCGCCGTCGACGCAGAGCCACATCGGTCAACCCGACATAGTCGCGGACCCGAACATCGGCCGGATCGATGATCTCCACAATACCCAAACCAACCACCGCCCGTCCCCATCGTCTCGCATCCCACCATGCCTCTCCCCCGTGGCCTCTCCCCCCGTGCAGCGGCACCCGGGTGCGCGCTGTTCACGCAATGGTCTATCCTTGGGCCAATCGTCTGCGAGTGATAGGCCGCCGGCTACACGGTGTATCGTCCGCAACACAACGTATCGCCTGCAACACGGCGCATCACCCGCAACACAGCGCATCACCCGCAACACAGCATCTACATCTGCATCGAAGCGCACGGAGCGTGTTTCTTCTGTTCTCGGTCCGACTTCCGTCGCGACCGCACGTCCGCCTGACAAGTCGCCCTTGGAGAAGGAAGCCCCCCTGTGGCTGTCATGAGCTCCATCGCCGAACTGGTGCCCGATCGGGCATTCGCAACCGCGATCGCCCTGGCACACCGTCGTTTCGAGCCGATACTCGGTCGGATTGGAACGTTCGTGGCCCCCCACCAGACGGCCCTGGACGTAGGGGCCTGGTACGGCCCATGGACCCATTGGTTATCGAGGCGCGCCCGTTGCGTCACGACCGTGGAACCCAATCCCGACCTGGCAGCGTTCATCGCCCGCACCAGCCGGCCGAATGTCACGGTGGTGGCAAAAGCGGCATCCGATGCCGACGGCTTTGCGGAGTTGTGGCTCCCGCCCGGGGGCCGGGGTACCGAGGGCCGGGCCTCGCTGATCCCCCGACCCGACGGCAGCAGCGTGAAAATCGAGACGATCCGTCTTGACACGCTCGACCTCGAGGACGTCGGCCTGGTGAAAATCGATGTGGAGGGGCATGAGCTGTCGGCGCTGAAGGGTGCGGAGGGAATCGTCAACCGCTGGCGTCCCGCCCTCATCATCGAAGTCGAAGATAACCGGAGCCCTGCCAGCGCAACCGTGGAACTGCTCCAAAGCTGGAATTACGAGGGCTCGTTCCTTCAGAACGGGAAAATGCGCCCGCTGGCCGGATTCGATCTCGGCGCCCACCAGCGGGCGATGGCGCGGGTGGCGCAGCGCGGATACCTTCATGCAGTCGCGACCGGAAGCGGCCGGCGATACGTCAACACGATTCTGTTCCTACCCGTCCGATAAGAGCCTGTATTGGATCGCGCGTTCGAACCGGCGGCCACGACCGCACGGCGCATCCCCGCACCCGTCGACCTGCTGGTGCGCGGCGCCGACATGGTCGTGACGGTCGACGACCAGCGCCGCGAGCTGCCCGGCGGCTGGGTCGCGGTGTCAGACGGCCTGGTCAGCGCCGTCGGTGCGTCCACCGACCCGCTCCCGGCGGCTCGTCGCACCCTGGAGGCGAGCGGCTGTCTGGTCACCCCCGGCCTGATCAACACCCATCATCACCTCTTCCAGAACCTCACCCGGTCGTTCGCGCCGTCGGTGTCCGGGACGCTGTTCACCTGGCTGCGCACGCTCTACCCGCTGTGGGCACGCCTCGATGAAGAGGCGGTGCACGTCTCCGCCTACGTCGGCCTGACCGAGCTGGCGCTCGGCGGCTGCACAACCACCACTGACCACATGTACGTCCACCCGCGCGGCGCCGGGGACCTGATCTCCGCCGAGATAGCCGCGGCCCGCACGCTGGGGATGCGGTTCCACCCGACGCGGGGGTCGATGTCACTGTCAGTGAAGGACGGCGGCCTACCGCCGGACTCCGTCGTCCAGGATCCCGACGAGATCCTCGCGGATTCGGCGGCCCTTGTCGCCGCCCATCACGACCCCGCCCACGGTGCGATGCTCCGCATCGCGCTGGCGCCCTGCTCACCCTTCTCGGTCAGCCCCGAGCTGATGCGGGCCACCGCCGAGCTCGCCGAACGTCTCGACGTGCGGCTGCACACCCATCTCGCCGAGGACCCGCAGGAGGACGACTACTGCCTGGCGACCTACGGCCGGCGTCCGATCGAGCACTTCGACGACGTCGGCTGGGGCGGTGACCGGGCCTGGGTCGCCCACTGCATCTGCCCGAACCCGGCCGAAGTCGCCCGGCTGGGCCGGTGGGGAACCGGGGTCGCGCACTGCCCGAGCAGCAACATGATCCTCGGTGGTGGGCTGGCGCCGGTCGCGCAGCTGCGGGCGGCCGGTGTGCCGGTCGGGCTCGGCTGCGACGGCTCGTCCTCGGCGGACGCGGCGTCCCTGTGGCTGGAGGCCCGCACTGCGATGCTGCTCGGGCGGTTGCGCGGCGGGGCGGCGGCGATGTCCGCCCGGGATGCCCTTGAGATCGCCACCCGTGGCGGCGCGGGCTGCCTCGGGCGGGCCGGCGAGATCGGTGAGCTCTCCGTCGGCGCGGTCGGTGATCTGGTGGCCTGGCCGCTGGACGGGATCAGCTTTGCCGGGGCCCTGACCGACCCGGTGGAGGCGTGGCTGCGCTGCGGACCGGTCGCCGCCCGGCACACCGTGGTCGCCGGCACGCCGGTGGTGTGCGACGGCCGGCCCGTCCACCCCGATCTCGACGAGATGCTGCGCCGCCACCGCGTGATCGCCGCACGCATCCAGGGGCTGTGGTAAGGGCGTTGTGCCCTCCTGCACCCTCCTGCACCCTCCTGCGCACGACGGCGCACGATCGACCTGAGATGATCGGCCCGATAGAACCGATTTCGGAACCGTCCCCACCACGGCCAGGAGCGACGATGGCGACCGAGCCCACATCCATCGAGAATTATCTGATCGACATGGACGGCGTGCTGATGCACGAATCCCAGCCCGTCCCGGGCGCGGCCGCGTTCCTGCAGGCGGTCACGGACGCGGGGTTGGGCTATCTCGTCCTCACCAACAATTCGATCTTCACAGCCCGCGACCTTGGAGTCCGGCTACGTGATGCCGGGCTGGCGATCCCGTCCGAGCGGATCTGGACCTCCGCGCTGGCCACCGCGCAGTTCCTGCACTCGCAGCGCCCCGGCGGCACCGCGCACGCCGTCGGTGAGGCCGGCCTGACCACGGCACTGCACGACATCGGCTATGTACTGACCGACCGATCACCGGAGTACGTCGTCCTCGGCGAGACCCGGACGTACAGCTTCGAGGCGATCACCCGCGCGATCCGACTGGTCCGGGACGGAGCCCGGTTCATCGCGACAAACCCGGACCCGACCGGACCGTCCACCGAAGGTCTCCTCCCGGCCACCGGCGCCGTGGCAGCGTTGATCACCAAGGCGACCGGCGTGGTCCCGTACTTCGTCGGCAAGCCGAACCCGTTGATGATGCGCAGCGCGCTCAACACCCTCCAGGCACACAGCGAGACCACCGTCATGATCGGCGACCGGATGGACACCGATGTGATCTCCGGGCTGGAGGCGGGAATGGAGACGGTCCTGGTCCTGTCCGGCATCACGTCCGCAGCCGACATCGACCGGTTCCCCTACCGGCCGACGCTGGTGCTGGAGAGCATCGCCCGACTTCCGGTCGGCGTGCGCCCCGGGCAGGTGACCATACCCGCGCAGCCGCGGGCCGGCGTCACCGAGTAGCAATTCGGTCACCGGTTCTCCCCGATACCATGCCCGCACGCGGGGCATCGAGGATGACAGCCAAGACGGGCCGATCAGCCTCGGAACCGCTGGGCCCGTCAACACTGACGAACGTGCTCCGCTGGTGGTCAGAAAGAGGCCGGAGGTTCATCGTCGCGGCCGGTCACGGCCGGCGACAGCGAAGCGGTAGGTCAAAATGGTCGCTATAACGGCCGCTTCCACCTCCTGTCGGACGACATTCGGCCGAACGGTAGGTGGTTCCGGTCATCAGGACGGCCTCAACGACCTACGCACCCGGCCCCACTCCTTGATCCACACCCCCACCGGGGTGGCCTCCGGCCTTGCGATCAGAGCAAGATCACAGCCACTAACGTGTCACAAGGGCCAGGCTTCTCTGTTGGCCCACGAGGCGGAGGCGGTGCGCTGTGACGAGTGGCCTGGGACCGGGTAACTGGAGCGCCGCTTTCCCAACGCCGTTACACCACATCGTAGACGACACGACACGGACCGCCGATGTGCAGCTCTACCTGAAACGAGACGATCTAGCGCTCGCAGACGTGCCGGGCAACAAGTATCGCAAGCTCAAGTACAACATG
Organism: Protofrankia sp. Cas4; assembly: GCF_963555915.1. Lineage (NCBI taxonomy): Bacteria > Bacillati > Actinomycetota > Actinomycetes > Frankiales > Frankiaceae > Protofrankia > Protofrankia sp. Cas4. Next base: position 3,885 of record NZ_CAUVXL010000071.1, on the reverse strand, counting down.
TCAGCAGCTATGTCGGCGGATTACCCAAAGCTGTTGACCTTCGGTGGGGCGTACTCCAACCTGCTACGAGCAGTAGCGACTATCGGGCAGGCAGCAGACCTGCCCACCATCGGCATTGTCCGAGGTGAGGAACACCACCCGCCGAACCGCTCACTGCAGTTCTGTCTGGATCACGGCATGGAACTGGCCTACATCACGCGCGAGGAATACCGTCAGAAGACAAGTCCCGAGTTCCTTGCGGGACTAGCTGACACCTACGGCGAGTTCTACCTGCTCCCCGAAGGCGCGAGCAACACGCTGGCGGTACGCGGATGCGCCGAGCTGGTCGATGAAATCGATATCCACTGTGACTACATCACCTGCGCTGTCGGCACCGGCGCCACGATGGCCGGCATCGTTTATGGACTGGACGGTAAGGCTCAGGTTGTCGGCTTCTCGTCGTTGAAGGGCGGCAGCTTCCTTGCGGATGACGTAAGGGGTTTACTCGCCGCCGTCGGCAAAGAGCACCTGTCGAACTGGTGGATTGAGACCGACTTCCACTTCGGCGGCTATGCCACGCGCAAACCTGAGCTCAACGAGTTCATGGACTGGTTCGAGGCGACGCATCACATCACGCTCGACTGGGTGTATGAAGCCAAGATGCTCTTTGGCGTGTACGCCCTGATGGCCGCAGGCACGTTCCCGTCCAGCTCAACTATCGCGGCCGTGATCGCTGGCGGCCCGGAGCCGGATTAGCTCTCCACGAAGCTCTGCTGCGCCCGGCCCCACAGCCAGCCATCCTTGATCACGACGCCATCGCCGCCGTCAGGGCGCAGGACGGACCGGATTGTCGGGTCGGTATCGTGTGCGCGTGGTGGTTGATCGGGGCCACTCGACACCCGTAGGGCCAGCGGTGCGACCACCTGCTGGTGCTGGCACCGGATGGCCACCTCGCCTACGCGGGTCCGCGGGCCGACATCCGAAAAAATCCGTTGCGCTGGTCGGAGGACGGTGGCATCACTGGCGTCATGAGGGACTACCAGCCGATGGACAGCTTCGGCGAGGACGCCGCGGACGTGTACGACACCGAACCCCGGGGCGACGAGCCGTCCACGGTCGCGCTCCTGTGTGAGCTGGCACGCGGAGGGCCCGCTCTCGAACTCGCGATCGGTACCGGACGCATCGCGCTTCCCCTGGCCGCAACGGGCATCCGGGTCGACGGTGTCGACCTCTCGCCCTCGATGGTCGGCAAGCTTCGCGCCAAGCCGGGCGGCGAGAACCTATCGATCACGATGGGTGACTTCGCTGGCGTGCCGGTCGAGGGCACCTACAGGCTGATCTTCATCGTGTTCAACACGCTGTTCAACCTCCTGACCCAGGAGGACCAGGTCCGCTGCTTCGAGAACGTGGCCAACCACCTCACCACCGACGGGCTCTTCGTCGTCGAGGCGTTCGTCCCGAGCTTCCTGAGCCGGCTTCGGGACGACCAGTACGTGGACGCCGAGCACATCGGTGTCGACCAGGTCCGATTCGACGTAGGGCGCCACGACCCGGTCACGCAGCGGCTCGACGAGAGCCACGTGGTGCTGTCCCCGGAGGGCTTGCGCTTCTTCCCAATCGTCACACGCTACGCATGGCCCAGTGAGCTTGACCTGATGGCACGAATCGCTGGGCTACGACTGAAGGACCGCTGGGCCGGTTGGGACCGAGAGCCCTTCACCTCGACGAGCCGCAACCACGTCTCTGTCTACGGACACTGATCGAAGACAACCGCCACTACCGAAAAACAGACTTCCGTAGCTGGACCCGAACATGATCGAATAGGTGCGCTAACGCTCAACGGGTGCGTCCCGATGGCCCGCGCCCGACACTCACAGACGTGCCCACGCTGCCGGATGACGTGACCGCCGCGCTGACCGCTCCCCTGGCCCGGGTCGATGCTGACCTGGCCGCGCGCTTTCCCGGTGAACCGGCCGTCCGCCAACCCGTCCACACCTGTTATGTGCCAGCCGACCAGATGAGGGCGACCCTCGCCGACGACTGGGGTGCCGCCGCGCTGGCCACGCTCGACACCCACGCCGGCGAACCGCCGATGCTGGCGGCCGTGACCGGCATCCCGGGCGAGCTGGCCGAACGGGTGCACGCCCATGTCCGCCGGGTGCTCGCCACCGCCCCGATCGCCGACCTGCGGGTGGACTTTGAGGACGGTTACGGCGACCACGACGACGCCGAGGAGGACGCCCACGCCGTCGCGGCGGCCGATGCGCTGCGCGCGGCCGCGGACGCCGGCCGGCTACCCGCGTCCTACGGGCTCCGCCCCAAATCCCTGGACCCGGCCGTGCGGACCCGCGGGCTACGCAGCCTGGACCTGTTCGTGACCACCCTCGCCGCAGGCGGAGCCATCCCGCCCGGGCTCGTGGTGACGCTACCGAAAGTAAGCACTCCCGCGCAGGTCACGGTGTTCTGCGACATCCTCACCGAACTTGAGAATCGCCTGGACATCGGTTCCGGCCTCGGCGCGGGCATCCGGCTGGAGGTGCAGGTCGAGACCCCGGCCGCGGTACTGGCGCTGCCCGCGATCGTGGCCGCGGGCCGGCCCCGCCTGACCGGCCTGCACGTGGGCACCTACGACTACTCGGCGGCGCTGGGCGTGAGCGCCGAACACCAGGCCAGCGATCATCCGGCGGTGGAACTCGCCACCGCGCTCATGCAGCTGGTTGCGGCCGGTACCGGCGTTCAGGTCGCGGACGGCTCGTCCAACCTGCTGCCCGTCGGGGACCGGGCCGCGGTGCACGCGGCCTGGCGGCGCCACGCCGACCTGGTCCGCCGCGCCTGGATGCGGGGGATCTACCAGGGCTGGGATCTACACCCGGCGCAACTGGTCTCCCGACATGCGACCGTGGCGGCCTGCCTACTCACCGGCCTGCCCGCGGCGCTCGCCCGCCTTTCGGCCTGGACCGGCACGGCCGGGTCGGGCATGGCCGGGTCGGGAACGGCCGGATCGGGAGCTGTCGCCGACGAACCCGCGACCGCCCGGGCGCTGGCCGGCCACATCCAGCGCGCGCTCGACGCCGGCCTTCTCGACGACGCAGACCTTCCGGTCGGGCTTACCCGCGAACGGCCCATCCCCGCCGACGGGCCAGTGATCTGTTGAGGGCGATCTCCTGCGAGCGCCTCCGTCGTGCTGTGCCGCGCCCGATCTCAGCAGCCGTTGTGGGCATCGTGGTCCTCACGGTGATGGGTCAGCGGCTGGTCACCCGCACACCACGCGGCCAGTGACGAAGTTCAGCGCTCAGCGCAGCAGCGTGAACACCGCGGCGTAGTAAGCGGCGTGCATCCCCTCGTAGGCCACCCCGAAGCCGGCGGTTGCCGGGATGCCCAGGCCCGCCAGGTAGTTACCGATGTTGGATGGTCCCGCGCCTCGACCTGCACCTGCGAGGTGCGGGTCGAGGCCAGCGTGCATCGGTGTCCGCGGCGATGGCCGTCAGCAGCTCGAGCGCCGCCGTCAACAGGCCGGTCGGCACGGGCAGAGACCGCGCCGACCGCGCCAATATTCGCAACCAATACGAACAAATGTTCGACTTTAGGTCGATATCGGGTTATCGTTGATCTATGCAGAGCGCCACCGCCACCGCCGGCCCGGGCCGGGAGCATCCGCTGCTCACCGGACTGGACGCGGTCGCCACCGACGTGGACGCCCTCGCCGAAACGTCGGTGTGGTCGCTGTCCGACGCCGAGCTGCTCGCCGCGTTGGAGGACGGCGAACGGCTGCTGGCCACGATGGCGGCGCTGCGGCTACGGCTGGTCCGGGAAGCCGACGGACGGGATCTCGCCGCCGGCCAGGGTGCGACCAGCACCGCCGCGCTGCTACGCCACCGGCTGCGCCTACGCCCCGGTGACGCCCGG
>NZ_CAUVXL010000070.1:0-19202 GCF_963555915.1 Protofrankia sp. Cas4 | reverse complement strand
ACTGTTCATGCGGTTGGGTTGTGGAAGTAGCGGCCCTTGTCGAGATCGTCGATGAGCCCGGGATGCGTTGGCTGCCACCGCTCGCTCTCTACGGCGAGCGCGACGTCGTGCCGGCCGCCGTGGCAGGTCCCGCGGACCGCATGCTCATCGACTGCCGCATCAGGCGAGGTTCGCGTTGTTGACGACGGGTTCGCCGTGACTGTTCGGACGGCGTCGAAGGGTCGGTGCCCTACTGTGGCCAGGTGGGTGTTGACGCCGACATTTCGGTGCCGGCGCGGCTCATCGCCGAGCCCGCGCGGGCCCGTATGCTCGTTGGGCTGGTCGGGGGCATCTGCCTGCCCGCGGGTGATCTGGCCCGCCTGGCCGGGGTATCGGCATCGACGGCCAGCGGGCATCTCAAAGCGCTGGTCGCCCACGGGTTCGTCACGGTGGAGCGATCCGGGCGTCACCGGTACTACACCCTGGCGAACGCCGACATCGCGTACGCACTGGAGGCTCTACAGGTCGTTGCCCCCGAGATCCCGGTGACGTCGCTGCGCGGGCACCGGGTTGCTGCCGAGCTGCGGGCCGGGCGGCGCTGCTACGACCACATGGCCGGAGACCTCGGGCTGCAGGTGACCCGGCTGCTGGTGCGCGCGGGCATCGTCGGACCGCTGCGTGCCGGCGCCACCGCGGACCTGCACCTCGACGGCCCCGGTCACCCGCTCCTCGACCGGTTCGCACTGCAGGAGATCGGCGGCTCCCCGCGTCGCCCGCTGGTCCGGGGCTGCCTGGACTGGACAGGGCGCCAGCCGCACGTCGCGGGCCGGCTGGGCGCGCACCTGCTGACGGTCTTCCTCGACCGCGGATGGGTGACTACCCGCCCGGGCAGCCGCGCGCTGCGCCTGACCGGCGCGGGCGAGAGCGTGCTCGTCTCACTCGATGCCGGCGTGTCCGCCGCGTGGGAGGCCGGCTGAGTAGCGGGCGGCCAGGCCCTGGATGGCGCCGTAGGAGATCGCAGGCGGTGCCGGTTCGCCGTCGCGTATGCGGACCGCCACCTCCACCGCCCGGTCCAGCGCGGCACGGTACAGCAGCGAACCGCAGCTGATCCGCCGCACGCCGAGCCGGGCCAGTTCCGCCACCGAGTGGTCCGCTGAGGCGAGCACGTTGACGGGGACCGGCACCGCGGAGACGATCTGCCGGATCTGCGGGCTATTGAGCCGTCCGGGCACGAAGACGCCGTCGGCCCCCGCACCGACGTAGCGACGAGCCCGGTCGACGGTCTCGGTCTCGGTCTCGGTCTCGGTCACGGTGGCAGTGGCGGCCTGCGCGGTCCAGAACGTGTCGACGCGGGCGTTGACGAACAGGCGCGGGCACCGGTCCTTGATCGCTGCGATTTTGGCTGCGTGTGCGTCGGACGCAACGAGTCGTCCCCGGGTGGTGTCCTCGATGTTGATGCCGTCGACTCCCAGCGAGGCCGCGTAGTCGGCGACGGCGGCCGGGTCGTCGGCGAAGCCGTCCTCGATGTCGATCGAGACCGGGCACGGCAGGGCGCGAAGCCGGCGCGCGAGGCGACGGGTGAGTTCGGGGATCGCCCGGGAGGCGTCGGTCAGCCCGTGCTGGGCCGCCAGCCCCAGGCTCGTGGTGCCGATCGCCGGGAAACCCGCCACGAGCAGGGCCGCCGCGGACGCGGCGTCCCAGGCGTTCGGCAGGATCAGCGGGTCGCCGGCCCGGTGCAGGTCAGCGAAGGTCATTGCCGCATTGCCGCATTGCCGCATTGCCGCATTGCCGCATTGCCGCATTGCCGCATTGCCGCCGCCGCGAGCCGGTGCGCGAGGTCCCGTCCCGGGCAGGCATGCCGGCCGCTACCGAACGGTGCCCCGGACAGGTCCACCTCGACGGTCTCGCCGCGGGGGCCGACCCGCCGGGTGCTCGGGATGGGCGGCGGGCCGTCCCCACCGCGGCGCAGGTGGGTGATCAGCGCGCGGGTGGCGGTATGGGCCTGCACGAGCACGCACAGCTTCGCCGCCGTCAACTCGTCGTGGCCGCCGCACACCGCGATGAGCCGCTCGACGGCGTCGTCGGCCTCGGGTATCACCGGCAGATGGGGGTGGTACGAGGCAGCAGCCGACGCGACGTCGGCCACGAGGTGCTCCGACAGTCCCAGCGCCGTGAGCAGCATCGCGGTCGGATCGCCGCCCGGGCGCGGATCGACCACCAGGCCGGACAGCAGCTCATCGATCAGCCTCCGGCGGCGCGCGTGGTCAGCTCCCTCGCTGAACCGCGCGACGCTGCCGCGCAGCCAGGCGACGCCGGAGCCGCCCGCCGGGCACCGCGGCACTGAGAACGTAGGGTCGTCCAGGACGGACGACGGCATTTTCTCCACGACTTGATGGTGGACCGCCAGCGTTTCGGTGACGCCCGAACCGTCCCCGCCATCAACCGGATCAGGCACGGTTCCGGTCGTGCCGGCGCATCCACGTCGTCCTGCCGTTGTTCGTCGTTCCTCGAGCCAAGGCGGACGCAACAGACGCGACATCATGGTCACCAGCCAAGCCCCCATGGCTACTCGTTCGGCTGCTCGCAGGCTGGCTATCCCGTCCGGGCTGCCCACAGCGCACAGATGGGCAGTGCCCAGATCCGGTCGTCGAGATCGAAGGGGATCGGGCCGGTATGGAACACGACTCCCGCGCGGAAGTCCGGGCCGAGCTGATCGCGCAGCCATATGAGGTGGCGGGCGTCCCGAGCGGTCGGCGCCGAGGAAGCCTTGATCTCGATTCCGATCACTTCGCCTCCTCCGAGGTCTATGACGACGTCGACCTCTTGGCCGTCCCGAGAGCGGATATGGTGCAACCGGGCACGGGGGTGGAGTAGGGACACTTCCGGCCGTAGCTGCGCGACGACGAAGGTGTCAATCAACCTGCCGAGCAGGTCTCCGTCCCGCAGGACGGTCCGCTCGTCCACCCGGGCGGCGGCGAGCGCGAGCGCGGGATCGGTCAGGTATCGCTTCGCCCGCTTGGTCAGCCTGTTCAGGCGGTTCGTCGCCCAGGCCGGGGCGAGTTCGATCAGGTAGAGGGCAGTCAAGATCCGGTCGTACGCGTCCGCGGTCCGCTGGTTGATTCCCGCCGCCTGGTAGATCGTGCTCTCGGCGGGAAGGCCGGCCGTCGAGAGCCCGAGAACCTCGAGGTAGCGGCGAAGTCGGACGGGGTCCCGTTGCTCCCCCGCGGCCAGGACGTCTCGATGGACGACGTGATCGATGTAGGCGTCCAGCCACGCGAGTCGCCCCGGTGCGCTCAGGTTCAAGGCGGCCTCGGGGAAGCCGCTCCTCAATGCCAGGTCGACGTAGTCATCCAGGCCCGGGGACGGGCCCGAGATGCTCAGTTGCGAGATGTCCGAGTCCAGCAGCAGATCTAGCAGGCTCGGTTGATCGACGGCGTGAGCGATCTCCCGTTCGGTAAGACCGTGCAGGACCAACCGGACGACCCGACCCGTCCCGGGCCACTGGCGCGTCGTGAAGTCGGCTTCGATGCTGCCGGTGAGGAGAAACCGGCCGGGACGGGGGTCATCGTCGACCGCGCGCTTGACCGCGCCCAGGATCTCCGGTACCTCCTGCCACTCATCGAGGAGAACGGGTTCCTGCGCGCGCCGCAGTGCTGCGTCCGGGTTCGCGGCAACCGCTGTGGCGACCGCGGGGTCATCCAACCGGAGGATGTCGTTGGCGATCCGCCGGGCGGAGGTCGTCTTTCCCGCGGCACGCGGGCCGGTGACCATGACGGCGGGCAGGCCTGCGAGCAGACTCGCCAAGCGCCCGTCGGCGATCCGCGGAACATACCTTGACGTGGCCATACGGCCATAGTACACAATCTGCGAGTCTAGCAGTACAAGGTTTGCGCTCCTGCTAGTACATGTTTTGCTGAGCCATCAGTACAAGGTTTGCGGCGCCGAGTACACATTCTGTGCTTGGCGACGAACAGATCAGTGACAGCCTCACGAGAGCAGGACCGCCATGATCGGAGTCGAAACGACCCTCACGTGTGTCGCAAGAGTGCACCTATCACCGAAGGCCCACGCCGCGAAGAAGATCACCAGCAAATGCTTGACCTGTGGAATCATAGGTGGAGCTGAGGGGATAAAAATTAAACCCTAATCTAAATAACCAATATTTTTCACTACAACTATCTCTATTAACATTACTATCAAAATATATCAATCACCCCGACAGCATCCCCGACCTGAGAAGATATGTGCTGTAAATACGACTTCCTGGGGTAAGGGTGAGTCTGGGACTGACGCCGGGTCCGGGCCTGTTCCGGTCGACGGCGGACTTCTGTGACACCCGGGTGGCACCCGGCTCGATCTACGCAGTGTTGCACCGCGAAGGCTCCCGGCTGTTCCCGGACGTGATGTTCGCGGACCTGTTCGCCGATGTAGGCCGCCGGTGGGTCATCTCTCTAACTACGCGTAACACTGTGGCTGTCGGGCAGATCGGTGACGGCGAGGACGTTCGGGCCGCCGTAGCGGTCGAAGGACAGGGCGCGCATGGTGGGGGAACCCCTTTGTCGGCGGCAGGTCAGTAGCGGGCGGTAGCGGGGGCGGGCAGGCTGTCGAGTTCCTTGCGGGCGTCGTCGGGCAGGCTCAGGTCGGCGGCTGCCGCGTTCTCGTTGAGGCGGGCCGGGTTCTTGGTGCCGGGGATCGGGACGATGTGGGGGCCGAGGGCGAGCAGCCAGGCGAGGGCGACCTGCGCGGGGGTGGCGCCGAGCCGGGCGGCGATGGTCCGGACGGTGTCGACGAGGCGCTGGTTGGCGTGGATCTCGGCGGGCTGGAAGCGCGGGTTGCCGTGGCGCCAGTCGCCGGGTGGCAGGTCCGCGGTGGTGCGGATGGCTCCGGTCAGGAAGCCGCGGCCCAGCGGGGAGAACGGCAGCAGGGCGATGCCGTGGGCGGCAGTGTGGGCCAGGACGCCGTTGTCCTGTATGTCGCGGGACCACAGCGAGGCCTCGGACTGGACGGAGGCGACCGGGTGGATCGCCTGGGCGCGCGCGATCTCGGCGACGGTCACCTCGGACAGGCCGAGCGCGCGGGCCTTGCCGGCTTGGACTGCCTCGGCCATCGCTCCCCAGGACTCCTCCAGTGGGACGGCCGGGTCGACGCGGTGGAGCTGGTAGAGGTCGACGTGGTCGGTGCGTAGGCGCAGCAGGCTGGCGTCGATGCAGGCGGCGATGTGCTCGGGGCGGCCGTTGCGGTGCATCGTCCGGGTGCCGTCGACTACCAGGCCGGCCTTCGTGGCGAGCACCGCCCGGTCGCGGTGGCCGGCGAGCGCCCTGCCGACGAGGTACTCGTTGGTGAAGGGCCCGTAGGCGTCGGCCGTGTCGATGAGCGTCACGCCCAGGTCCAGCGCGCGGTGGATCACCCGAACGGACTCGGCGTCGTCGCGGCCGGGCTCGTCGTATGCCCAGGACATACCCATGCAGCCCAGGCCGATCCGGCCGACGGAGGGTCCGTCATCCCCCAGAGTGGTCGTGTTCATCGGTGCCTTCTCGTTCGGAGCGCCCGTGTTCGGGCAGCGCGGTGGGTGGTCAGGCTGGTCGGTTCAGGGGAACTGCGGTCGGTCGGCTCGGTAGGGCCGGCGCGGCCCGATCGCTGCAACCTGATGTGTGCAGACCGTAAGCAATATATCAAGGTTTTGTCAAGAAACATGACCATGATGTGAAGATGGACATTTTCTCGACATCGAATCTTGGTTGAAAGCATGAACCATGTCGCTGACAGGGGTGTCACACGAGGGATCGAGTCGCGGTAGCCTCGGAAGGGCGTCAGTCGGTCTTCGTGCAGGTGGCACCGGGTTCTGGGAGGAGGAAGCATGCCGGCAGGGGAGTCGGTCCTTCCGTTCGAGCAACGCCTGGGCACTCTCGTCAAGCAGACCGAACAGGCGCTGATGGCCGAGAAGAGCCGAGTCCTACACCCCTTCGACCTCACCGTGCCCCAGTACTCGGCCCTTCTGTTGCTTACCGAGAACCCCGGGGTCTCGAGCGCGCGGCTCGCGCGGCTCGTGGGGGTCACCGCTCAGGCGATGAACTCCGTGATCACGCTTCTCGAGCAGCGCGCCCTGGTCAGCCGGACCCCGTCACCCGATCACGGGAAGGTCCTGCTGATCAGACTGACCAGGGCGGGCTCGGCCCTGCTCCGTCGCGCCGACGAACAGGCCGTCGCCGTCGAGCAGCGCCTGGCTGCCGCCTTCAGCCAGCCGGACCTGGCCCGGTTTCGCGGGCAGTTGGCAACAGCCATCGAGGTGCTCGCCACGCATTGAGCCTTTCCGGGCAACGATCGGCCACTTTGCGTGATTATTGCTGACAGTGGTCGATCTGCGGGGATGCTGGTGGCGGTGAACAGAAAAACGCGGGACTCCGATAGGAAGGTTGTTCCGATCAAAGATCAACCCCAGGGAGTCCCGCGTCCCGATGCGTGTCACATACACCGCCGAGCTGCCCCTCGGCGAACACACCGTCGCCCGTCTGGCCCTACTGCTCGTGGCCGAGCGTGAGCGCCGAGGCACCAGGAAGGAGACCCGCGCGTTCACCCCTCGGGCACAGTCCGTGATGGTTCTGCGATGGGACCCGGGTCAAGCAACTCGCCGGCGACCACGGGATCGGCCGGTCGACGGCCTACACCTACCTCCACGAGGGCATCGCGGTGCTGCCGCTGCGGGTACCTGACCTGCGCAATGCCCTACTGGCCGCGAAGGCGGCCGGTTACGATCATGTGATCGTCGACGGTTTGGTGATCGAGACCGACCGGGTACGCACCCCCGGTCCGACCAAAGATATGGATCTCCAATGGTCCGGGAAGATCCATAATCATGGCGGCAACGTCCAGGTCGCCTCCGCGCCCGACGACGGCTGGCCGCTGTGGGTGTCCGGCGTCCGCCCCGGCCGCGAGCACGACACCACCGCGCTGCGCGCCTCCGGCGCGCTGCCCGTCCTGGCCGAGTGGGTCGCCGACGGCGGCGAGATCCTCACCGATCTCGGTTACGAAGGGCTATCGGACCAGATCGCCGTCCCGTCCAAGAAGCCCAAGGGCACGGCCCTCCCCGACGACCAGAAGCAGCACGACCGGGTCCACAACGCACTGCGGGCCGTCGGCGAACGCGCGAACGCCCTCGTGATCCTCCACATCGAGCACGGCCGCACCACCTGACAGCCAACACGGGAACACGCCATTGATGTTACGCAACGCAACGGACGGTTACGCGGAAAGGCTCAATGAGTACCGCCGCCCGTCTTGCCACCGTGCCTGTACGGGTACCGGTGCGGGTCGTGAAAGCCGTTCCCGACCGGGCTGCCTTCTCCTCTAGGAAGCCGGGTTCCTCCGAGCGTGGGATGCCCTCCGCGCGCCCGGAGGCTCACGTACGAGTTGGCATGAAGATAGAAGAAGGTCGTTAATTCGACTGATGTAGTGTTTCGTGCCCGGGGGTGGGTGCGTCGATGCCGTCTTTGATTACGTCAGGTACACAGGTCGTCGTTCGGGATGAAGAGTGGCTGGTCAAGGCCGTAACGGACACCGTGGCGGATGGTCAACGGGTTGAGGTGGTCGGTGTCTCCGAGCTCGTCCGGGACACCGATGCAGTGTTCTTCACCGGTATCGACGACGTGGTCTCGCTGGACCCGGCCACGACCCGGCTGGTCGCCGATGACACGCCGGGTTTCCGGCGGTCGAGGCTCTGGCTGGAAGCCCTGCTGCGCCGAACCCCGCTTCCGCTGGACGACTCGCGGATCGCCGTCGGGCACCGGGCGCTGCTGGACGACCTGAGCTTCCAGCGGCGCCCGGCCGAGGTGGCCCTGTCGAGCCTGCGTCCCCGGATCCTGGTCGCGGACGCGGTCGGACTGGGCAAAACGCTGGAGATCGGCATCCTGCTCGCCGAGCTGATCAAACGGGGTCGTGGTGAGCGGATCCTGGTTGTGACCCCGCGAGCCGTCCTGGAACAGTTCCAGCGGGAGCTGTGGACGCGCTTTTCCATCCCGCTTATCCGGCTGGATTCCAGGGGCATCCAGCGGGTTCGGCAGAAACTCCCGGCGTCGCGCAACCCGTTCAGTTATTACCGGCGGGTCATCATCTCGATCGACACGTTGAAAAACCCGAAGCTCTACCAGAATCACCTTCGCAGCCATCGGTGGGACGTCGTGGTGATCGACGAATGTCATAATCTGATCAACCCGGGCACGCAGAACAACGAGCTGGCGCGACTGCTCGCCGAGCGTGCCGACGCCCTCATTCTCGCCAGCGCGACCCCGCACAACGGCAGGCGTAAGTCGTTCGCCGAGCTGGTCAACCTGCTCGATCCGACCGCGGTCGCAGACCCGTCATCGTACACCAAAGAGGACATCGCTCATCTGTATGTCCGCCGCCACCGGGAGTCCGACGACGTCCGACTGGAGGTCGCGAACAACTGGAAGAAGCGGGACCCGACCGAGGTCCGTCCCGTGACGCCGACGCCGGCCGAGGCCGCGGTACTCGACGAGCTGGACGCGGTGTGGCTGCGCCCGGCCGGTGGACGAGCACCGGTGTCGGGGACGGGCCGGTCGCTCATTCCCTGGACGTTGTTCAAGGCGTTCCTGTCCTCGACTCCGGCGCTGCGGGCGAGCATCGCCGCCCGGCGGCGGACGCTCGACAGAGCCGCTTCCGCAGGCAAAGCCGCTTCCGCAGGCAAAGCCGGTTCCGGCGGCACGGCCGGTTCCGATCCGGCGGTCGCCGGGGAACGCGACGCCCTCGACCGTCTCGACGACCTGGCCGCCGAGGCAGAGGACGGCGGGTCGGCCAAACTCGACGAACTCGTTCACCATCTGGGGGAGATCGGGGTCGGCGCGGGCTCGTCGATCCGGGCGGTGGTGTTCTCCGAGCGGGTCGACACGCTGGAGTGGCTGGCTCGGGTGTTACCGGACCGCCTCGGTCTTCCCGCCGCGGCGGTCGTCGTGATGCACAGCCAGCTCACCGACGAGCGACTCCAGGACGCGATTGAGGACTTCGCGCTCGCCGGGGGCACCACGCGACTGCTGCTGGCCAGTGACATGGCATCCGAGGGGATCAACCTGCACCGGCAGTGCCATGATCTCATCCATTTCGACCTGCCGTGGAGCCTGATCCGCATCCAGCAGCGCAACGGCCGGATCGACCGGTACATGCAGCTGGAAAAGCCGCGAATCGCTGCCCTGGCGTTGACCTCGGACAACCCCGACGTGCTCAGCGACGTCCGCGTGCTGACCCGGCTGTTGGAGAAGGAACACGCCGCCTACACCGCGCTCGGCGACGCCGGTTCCCTGCTCGGCGTCCACGACGAGGAGATCGAGGAGGACCGTGTCCGGGAGGTGCTGCGTACCCGTGTCGATCTTGACGCGGTGGTTCCCGACCCGCAACCGGCGGCGCTCGACCCGTTCGAGCAGTTGCTGACGTTCGGTGGCACGCACGAGACGACCACGCCGCCGCCGGTCGTCATCGAACGGACGTTGTTCGAGTCCGACGCCGCCTACCTCACCGAGGCGCTCGCCGAGGTCTCCGAGCGTCCGCCGGAGGAGGAGTACGACCTGCGCCGCCAGCCGGCGGACGGCCTGCTCGCGTTCGCCCCACCGGATGATCTCAAGCGTCGGCTGGAGGACCTTCCCGCCGACTACCTCGACGAGCGGGATGTGACGAACCGGCTGAAGGTGACCACCAGTCGCCGGTACGCCGACGCCAGCCTGGCCGCCGCCCGCGACACCGACGACATCGAGTGGCCGGAGGTGCACTACCTCGCGCCGCAGCATCCGGTGCTGGAGTGGGTGACCGACCGGGCGCTGGCCCAGCTCGGCCGCAACGAGACTCCGGTGCTCGCCGGCACCGTCGACACCCCGGTCTTCCTGACCCAGGGGGTGTGGAGCAACGACCGCGGCCAGCCCGTCATCGTCCACTGGGGTGCGGTGTCCGGTCTTCCCGACAGCCCGTCGGTGGGGGACGCGATCAGCGTGCTGGACGCCGCGGGCATCCGCGCGGGCACGGTCAACTCGGGCCGGGCCATCGCCTGGGTCGCGACGCTGCAGCCGCTGGTGCCGGCCGCGTTGGAGGTCGCCCGCGGGCACCTGGCGGACCTCCGCGCAGACCGGGCCGAACAGCTCAAACCCCGGATCGCCGAGTACAACGCGCGCTTGACGCAGTGGGGCGACCGGGCCGAACAGCTGGTTCTTGATGTGGCCTCGGTCGGCAGACGGCAGCTCAGGCGGGAACGCATCGATGCCGATCGCAGTGAGGCCGAGCAGTTGATCCGTTCCCTGGCCCCCAGCGGCGACCCTCTGGTCCGGGTCGTCGGCGTGATCGTCCCGTTGGAGCGGTGAGGCGGAGACATGTTCGACTCGATCCACAATGTCGGTGAATTCCTGTCGGATCACTGGCTTGCATCGGTGTTCCCGGGGCAGTTACGCGGGCTCACCAAGAGCTGGGCCGATCAGGCGGCGCACGGCAAGCCGACACCGCTGCGTGGTCTCGCCACTTCGGCCGGGCCGTTCGCCACGGCGAAGGCACGGATACCGATTCCGTCGGACGCCGGTGAGGCCGCCGTGGCCTACCCCGCCGTGGCCTACCCCGCCGTGGCCTACCCCGACGGGGACTACCTCGACGCGGTCACGGCCGCGCATGACCTGCTGCTTGCCGCCGTCGGCTTCGCGGTGGAACGCCGCGAGCTGATCGCCGAGCACAGTCGGCTGGAACTGGTGGTGCCGCTGGCGGCCCGCTGCCAGAGCCACAGCGGTGAGGCGCTGCACATCCTCGAAGCCCACCCGGCGGCCAGCGCGGACGACCTGTTCGACCCCAGCGGCGCCGGCCGTCTGCTGTGCCCGCTGCGCCTGGTGCACAGCCCGGACAACGTCGAAGAGATCACGAATATCGGCGAGGCGCTGTCGACACTGTTCCGCTCGGGTAAGCCGCCGCGCTATGCCATGGTGATCGCCGGTGGCTGGGTGCTGTTGACCGACGCCGGCCGGTGGAGCGAAGGGCGCTACCTCGCCTTCGACGTGGACACCGCACTCGCCCGCCGCCAGGACACCGCCTCCGGCGAGTTGGCCTGGCACGCCGGGCTGTGGTCCGCGGACGTGCTGCTGCCGGACGGCGACGCGCCCGCGTCCCGATTGGACGGTTACACCGACGAGTCGGTCAAACACGCGGTCGGGGTCAGCAAGGACCTGCGGGAGGGCCTGCGGGTCTCGGTCGAACTGCTCGCCAACGAGGTCGTCGCCCAGCGCCGGGCCCAGGAGCTGCCGGTCGAGGACATCCCCGAGCTACCCCGCGAGGTCGTCGCCCAGTGCCTGCGCTTCCTCTACCGCATCCTGTTCCTGCTCTACGCCGAGGCCCGGCCTGACCTGGGTGTGCTGCCGGTCGGTGCGCCCGAGTACTCCGCCGGCTACGGACTGGACCGGCTGCGCGACCTCGTCCAGGTCAAACTGACCACGCCGGCGATGCGCGACGGCCACCACCTGCACGAGTCGTTGCAGGTGCTGTTCCGGCTGGTCAACGACGGCCATCGCTACCGCACGGGCAGCCATCGCCACGGCACGAGTAACGGCGACGACCGGGCCGATGACGGGCTGCGGTTCGAGCCGTTGAAGTCGGACCTGTTCGACCCCAAGCGTGCACCGTTGATCGACCCGCTGCGGCTGCGCAACGAGGTCGTCCAGCAGATCCTGCAACTGCTGCTGCTGTCGAAGGAGAAGAAGGGCACCAACCGGGGGTTCGTCTCCTACGCGCAGCTCGGGATCAACCAGCTCGGCGCCGTCTACGAAGGGCTGATGGCCTACAGTGGTTTCTTCGCCGACCGGGACATGATTGAACTGGCGCGGGACGGCGAGCCGGACAAGGGCTCGTGGATGGTGCCGGCGGAACGGGCCGGCGAATACGACGAGAAACATCTGGTCACGCGGGTCGACCCGGTCACCGGGCACCGGCGGAAGGTCGTCCACAAGAAAGGATCGTTCGTCTTCCGGCTTTCCGGCCGGGACCGCCAGCGCAGCGCTTCCTATTACACCCCCGAAGTACTCACCCGGTGCGTCGTGAAGCACTCCCTGGCCGAACTGCTCGACCAGGACGGCACGACATCCACGGCGCAGGAAATTCTCGACCTGACCATCTGCGAGCCGGCACTGGGCAGCGGCGCCTTCCTCAATGAGGCGATCAACCAGCTCGCCCGCACATACCTGGAGCGGCGCCAGGAGGAACTGACAACCACCATCGCGCCGGAGCGTTATCCCGAGGAGCTGCAGAAGGTCAAGGCGCATCTGGCTCTGCACCGCTGCTACGGCGTCGACCTGAACCGGACGGCGGTCGAGCTGGCCGAGGTGTCGCTGTGGCTGAACGTGATGCACCCCGGCCTGCAGGCCCCCTGGTTCGGGCTGCATCTGCGTCGCGGTAACTCCCTGGTCGGAGCACGCCGGGCCATCTACGACTTCGCAGCCCTGGGAAAGGCGAAGCAGAGCTGGCTGAAGACCCCGCCGACCGACCGGCATCTGGCGCAAGGGCCGATCGGGGACGGCGAGATCCACCATTTTCTGCTGCCCGCGCACGGCTGGGGTGCGGTCGCCGACACCAAGCAGGCCAAGGAACTCGCCAAGGACCGCGCTGACGCGCTTCGGGCCTGGACGAAGGATGTGAAGAAGAAGCCGTCGGTCGCCCAGATCGGCCGGCTGCGGGCGCTGGCCCGGCGGGTCGAACGCCTGTGGGAGCTGACGATCCGTCGCCTGGAGATCAGCGAGCGGGAGATCGCCCGCCACATCGACGTCTGGCAGGCCCAGCGGCTGCCCGATGCCGCCGGCGCGGTCTCCCGCCGGGATGTCGAAAGCGCGCTGCTCGACCCGGAGCGCTCCTACCAGCGGCTGCGCCTGGTAATGGACGCCTGGTGCGCGCTGTGGTTCTGGCCGTTGGACGCCGACGTCACGCCACCGACCCTGGATGAGTGGATTACCACTCTTGAGGATCTGATCGGCATCGACATCAAGGCCAAGCGGGGGCAGAGCGATGCCGACAAGCTCGGTTTGTTCGCCACCATCGACTCGTTCGACGACATTCAGCTCGCCGACGACACAGAGCGTTCGCTGTACCAGATGAAGCCGGTTTTTCAGCTGATGCTCGCCCGTCCCTGGCTCGGCGTCGTCCGCGAGATCGCCGACCGTGAGGGCTTCTTTCACTGGGAACTCGACTTCGCGCACATCTTTTCTCGCGGCGGATTCGACCTTCAGGTCGGTAACCCACCTTGGGTCCGCCCCACCTGGGAGGACGACACCACCCTCGCCGAGTTCGACCCCTTCTTCAAACTCGAGGACAAAATTCCCGACGCGGTTTTCCGCGACCGCCGCCAACTCGTCCTGTCGGCCAGAAGCCGGACAACCCGCTACCTCGCCGACGTCACCTCCTGGTCCGGCCTCTTAAGCAGCCTCGACTCTCCCGTGGAGCATCCGATTCTGGATGGGATGAGGCCAAATCTCTACACGAGCTTCATCGAGCGGACCTGGAGGTCGACCACTTCGAACGGGATCGTAGGACTTCTTCATCCTGAGGGTCATTTTTCTGACCCCAGAGGAGGGAATTTTCGCGAGGAAGTCTACCGCCGGTTGCGTTTGCATGCGCAGTTTATCAATGAGGCGGTACTATTTGAAGAAGTAGATCATCATGTTGAATTTGGCATGCATATTTATGGTGCACTCAGGGTGATTGACTTTAGGAACCTGTGTAACCTGCAAATTCCTGGCACTCTGGATAATTCTCTTAGTCATGATGGTTTTGGTTCTATTCCTGGTCTTCAATATCCGTCCGGTGGATGGGATCTGCGGCCGCATTTGTCGAGGGTGGGCCGGATCAATGAGGCGACCCTGACGAACTGGGCACTCCTTTTCGATGCACCCGACACGCCGGGCATCCACGCCAGGCTCCTTCGGCCTCTGACAATCGAGCATCTGGCGGCCCTCGAGGTCATGGCGCACACTTCACATAGGCTTGCGGATATAGGTTATCGTTGGACTCGTGGCTGGAATGAGCGGGACGCGAAGACGGCGGGTGACATCCTTTGGTCGACTCGTCCGAGCGAAACCTGGAGTGAATTGATTCTCCAGGGACCGCATTTCTCCGTTGCAACCCCTTTCGCATCGCAACCAAATATTCCCTGTCGCAACAACAATGACTACGAAGCATGGGATCTGGAGAACTTGCCACACGTGGTGGTGTCAAGGACCAACTATGTCCGCTCTGGCGATCACGTCGCACCAGATGATGGTCTCGTGCTCTGGGATGGAAGACCGTATACGAGCTTCTGGCGAGTCGCTTGGCGGAACATGACCCAGTCGGGTTTGGCGCGCTCCCTTCATGCTGCTTTGATTCCACCGGGTCCGACGCATGTGCACACGGTTCATACTTTGGCGCTTCCCGACGATCGGGCGACGGCGCTGGTGGCCGGCCTCTGGGCATCGCTTCCGTTCGACTATCTCGTCAAGGTCAGCGGGATGAGTAAGGTTAACAAGGAGACTGTTGACCGGTTTCCGGCGCCGATCGACCATCCGGCGGCTCCTTACCTTTTGTTACGGACGTTGCGGTTGAACTGTCTGACGCGGGACTACGCGCCGCTGTGGGAGGAGCTGCACGAGGCCGGGTTCGGCGAGGATGGGTGGACGTCGCCGTTCGCGGATCGGCCAGCGCTGGGTGCGGGGGAGCGGGACTGGACGATGGCCACCCCGCTGCGGTTCGACTTCGACCGTCGCGCCGCGTTGGTGGAGATCGACGCGCTGGCCGCGCTGATGCTGGGGCTGACCGCCGAGCAGCTGTGCCTGATGTACCGGGCGCAGTTCGCCGTGCTGCGCAAGTACGAGTACGCGATGTACTTCGACGCGCAGGGCCGCAAGATAGCCAAGGAGCATCACGCGATGGGCGTCAAACAGAACAAGGACGATTACAAGATTCTCGACGCCTGGGTCCAGGAGCGGGGCCTGAACTGTGAGGCGCCGCCGGAGCTGGCCGACCGGTACCGGGGGCCGTTCCGCACGCCCGATCGGGAGGCGGAGATGCGGGTCGCCTGTGCCGAGTTCGCCGAGCGGCTCGAACTGCGTTCCGCGGAGCACAGTGGCGCGGGCACGACGACGGTGCGTTCCGCGGAACAGGCGTCGGCGTGATCCCATCGCTGCTGGCGCGGGAAACCCGGGCCGGGGTCCTGGAGTACCTGACCACGACGTTCGCGCTGGCTGACGACGAGGCGCGGGCGGCGTTACAGCAGTTTCTCGAAGACCCTGAGCATGGCATCTTCCGCGGGCCGTACCTGCGCCTGCGCACCCCGTTCCGGCCGGTTGATGCGCGCTGGCGCTCGCCGCTGGGTTGGTTACCGCGGGGGTTCCAGCCGTATCTGCACCAGGCGCGGGCGTTCGAGCGGTTGTCCACCGACGGCAGGGCCGCGTCGCCGACGATCGTGACGACCGGTACCGGTTCGGGGAAGACCGAGTCGTTCCTGATCCCGATTCTCGACCATGCCCGCCGCGCCCGGGAACGCGGCGAGGACGGTATCAAGGCGATCCTGCTGTACCCGATGAACGCACTGGTCACCGACCAGGCCCGTCGTCTCGCCGGATATCTCGACGACGAGCCGGCGCTGGCCGGGGTGAGTGCCGGCGTCTACATCGGCGGGACGGGTAGCCACGCCACCCCGACGCCCGAGCATCTGGTCGACCGGCGGGAGGTGCTGCGCGCCCACCCGCCGGACATTCTGCTCACCAACTACAAGATGCTCGACTTCCTGCTGCTGCGCCGGGAGGACGCAGGGATGTGGCAGCGCTCGGCGACATCCCTTCAGTTCGTCGTCCTGGACGAGTTTCACACCTATGACGGGGCACAGGGCACGGATGTGGCGATGCTGCTGCGCCGGCTCGGCGCGACGCTGCGGCTCGCCGAACCCGGCCGGCCGCTGGGCCGGGTGGTGCCGGTCGCGACATCGGCGACGCTCGGTGGTGGTTCCCGTCGGGAGGACATGTGCGTGTTCGCCGAGCGGGTGTTCGGCACGCCGTTCGACGCCGACGCGCTGATCGGTGAGGAGCGCCTGGAGGCGACCGATGTCGTCGCCGGCATCGACTTCAACCTGCCGGTGCCCAAACCGCAGGCGGTCAACAACACCGCGGAACCCACCGCGGATGATCCGGCGAGCTGGGCGGAACTCGCCGAGGTGTTCGGCCGCTACCCGCCCGAGGACGGTCAGCCGGTCGACGACGCCGACCTCACCGACCCGCTGGTGCTGGGGGAGCGGCTGCAACGGCATTTCATCACCCGGGCGGCGGCCCACGCGCTGTCGGGGGCGCCGCTGTCCCTGTCCGAGGCGGTCGACACGATCGCCGAGGCCGGGGTGCTGCCGTGGGGGGTGAGCAAGGCGGCGGACCCGGGCGCGGTCGCCCTGGCTGTCCTGCGGTTCCTGGCGTTGCTGTCCTATGCGCGGGTGTCCGACGGTGCCGGCCGGCCGCGCCCGCTGCTGCACGTCGAGGTGCAGCTGTGGATCCGGGAGATCCGCCGGATGCTGCGGGCCGTTGACGATCATCCCAGGTTCGCCTGGTGGCATGATGGCGCGCCCGAGGCGGAGCGCACCTGGCTGCCGGCCGCCTACTGCCGGCACTGTGGCCGGTCCGGCTGGCAGGCGGTCGCGCCCGAGGTCGGTGACGTGCTGCGGCCGTCCCCGCTGGAGGTGTGGCAGACCAGCGTCCGCGACCGTGGCAGGGTCCGAACCCTGCTGCTCGCAGATGCGGGCGAGCCGGGCGTCCGCCATCTCGTCCCGACCACATGTGAGCTGTTGGACGCCGCGGACGAGGGCACCGTGGCGGTGCTGGTCACCGCGGATGCCGAGCAGGCCGATGCGCAGCGCTGCCCGGCGTGCGGCGCCGACGACGCGGTCCGCTTCCTCGGCTCCAGCGTGGCGACGCTGGTCAGCGTGGCGCTCACCCAGCTGTTCGGTTCGGATCTGGCCGCGGCCGCGGAGAAGAAGACGCTGGTGTTCACCGACTCGGTGCAGGACGCCGCCCACCGGGCCGCGTTCATCGAGGGTAGGGCGTTCCAGTTCAACCTGCGGTCGATGCTGCTCGGCGCCATCGGGGACGGCCCGACCAGCATCGCCGCGGTCGCACGACGGCTCGCCGCCGCACCGGCCGCCGACCTGTACGCGGTCACCCCGCCGGACTTCCCCCGCCGCCTCGGTCTGGAAGGGGAGTGGCTGCGCAAGCCGACCGCGACGCTGCGCCGGATCCTCAACAGCCGGCTTGCCTTCCAGACGCAGCTGGAGTTCGGGCTGCGTAGCCGGCTGGGGCGCACTCTCGAACTGACCGGCACCGTGGCCGTCGACTTCGACGTCGACCTCGACCAGCTCGCAGTCCTCGTCCAGGCGGTGCACGAGCAGCTGCCCGAGCGGGCGCTGGACGGCATGCTCCCCGAGCCGGGCGACTACCAGCCCTGGCTGTGGGGTCTGCTCGACCGGTTGCGCACCGGCGGGGGAATCCTGCACGACTCGCTGACCACCTACATCAACCGTGACGGTGACCGGTACCCGATCTGGGGCGGCAGCGGCAAGGGGATGCCGAAGTTCCCGCGGGGCATGGCCGCGCCGACGTTGTTCACCACCGGCACCGGCGGACGCTGGAAGCAGTTCGCCGCGCTGAGCCCCCTCGGGGACTCCGCGACCTGGCTCACCGACTGGACCGCCCGTTGCCTGGGGGTGCCTCCGAGGGAGGGCAAGGCGCTGCTGTCGCGGGTGGCGGCGATGCTCGCCGGCGACGAGGTCGGGGTGTGGCAGTCCCGGACCACGACCAGCGGCGCGACCGTGTACGGCTGGCATCCCGATCGGATCATGCTCGCCCCGGTCGAGAGTGCGGCGCTGGCCGCGGGGCGGGCCCGGCTGCGCTGCGAGGTCTGCCGCTACCTGCAGGCCGTCGCGCCGCACCGGCAGCCGGTGTTCGACGGCAGGTGCTGCCCACGGTTTCGCTGCCCGGGCCGGTTGCGTCCCGAAGCCGGCGAGCCGGCCAACTTCTACCGGACGATGTACCGGTCGGGCCGGGTGCGGCGCATCGTCACCCACGAGCACACCGGCCTGCTCGACCGTGAGCTGCGCGAGGACGTCGAGCGCCGTTTCAAGGCCAACACCAGCCCGGTCGACCCGAACATCCTCGCCTGCACGCCCACGTTGGAACTGGGTATCGACATCGGTGACCTCGGCGCGGTGACGTTGGCGTCGCTGCCCCGGGCGACCGCGAACTACCTGCAGCGGGTCGGCCGGGCCGGGCGGTCGACCGGCAACGCGCTGGTCCTCGCAGGCGTCCCGAGCGGCCCGCGGGACCTGTACTACTTCGCCGAACCGTCCCACCTGATCAACGGTGAGGTGCGGCCGCCCGGGGCTTACCTGGATGCCACCGAGCTGCTGTGCCGCCAGTTCTTCGCCTACTGCCTCGACCGGGTCGCCGCCGGCGACCTGGTCCTGCCAACCGCGCCACCGAACCTGACCGGGCAACTGGCTAAGCGTGGCCTGGAGCCGGGCGGATGGATGCGCCAGCTCCTCGACGCGGTCGCGGTGTCGGCCACGGCGCTCGCGGGCGGTTTCCTCGACCTGTTCGGCGCTCACCTGCACGCCACCAGCCGGGAGGCCGTGCACGCTTTCGCCACCGGTGGGATCGAGACGGCGGTCTCCCGCGCGTTCGGGGACTGGACGCGGCGGGACCGCGAACTGGTCGACCGCCTCACCCGCCTGCAGGAGTCGATCAACGATCTGGACGGCCAGGGGCATCTCGACGACGAGCAGCGCGCCGACCGCCGCCGGTGGATCGGTGAGCGCAGCGCCGTCCGGTTCATGCTCGACCGGATGCGCGACCAGCCGCTGCTGACCGGGCTGGAGCAGATGGGCCTGCTGCCGAACTACACCCTCATCGACGATCGAACCGTCCTCGACGTCTCCCTGTGGTGGACCACCGACGACGGCGACAAGGAGTATCAGACCGCTGAGTATCGCTATGAACGCGGCAGCATGACCGCGATCGCGGAGCTCGCGCCCGGTTCGGCCTTCTACGCCCACGGCCAGCGCGTCCGCGTCGATGCGGTCGACATCGGCCCGGTCGAGGAGCCGTTGTGGCAGCAGTGGCGGCTGTGCCCGCACTGTGGCTGGGGCACCGACGCCGTCGACCAGGTGGTGAGTGCCTGCCCGCGCTGCGGGCGGTCCG
>NZ_CAUVXL010000069.1:26690-31368 GCF_963555915.1 Protofrankia sp. Cas4 | reverse complement strand
CGCCCCCGACGCCTACCTCCCCGACCTCGCGATGTCGCTGAACAACCTGGCGATCTCGCTGTCGGCGGTGGGCCGGCGGGCCGAGGCGCTCGCGCCCGCCACCGAAGCGGTCGACATCCGTCGGCGGCTCGCCGAGGCCGCCCCCGACGCCTACCTGCCCGACCTCGCGATGTCGCTGAACAATCAGGCGGCTTTCCTGTCGGAGGTGGGCCGGCGCGCCGAGGCGCTCGCCCCCGCCACCGAGGCGGTCGACCTCTACCGGCGGTTGGCTGAGGTGGCTCCCGACGCCTACCTGCCCGACCTCGCCGCGTCGCTGAACAATCTGGCGATCGGGCTGTCGGAGGTGGGCCGGCGCGCCGAGGCGCTCGCGCCCGCCACCGAGGCGGTCAGCATCCGCCGGCGGTTGGCCGAGGTGGCCCCCGACGCCTACCTGCCCGACCTCGCGATGTCGCTGAACAATCTGGCGACGTCGCTGTCGGAGGTGGGCCGGCGGGCCGAGGCGCTCGCGCCCGCCACCGAGGCGGTCACCATCCGCCGGCGGTTGGCCGAGGCTGCCCCCGACGCCTACCTCCCCGACCTCGCCATGTCGCTGAACAACCTGGCGGCCTTCCTGTCGGAGGTGGGCCGGCGCGCCGAGGCCCTCGCCCCCGCCACCGAAGCGGTCGACATCCGTCGGCGGTTGGCTGAGGCCGCGCCCGACGCCTACCTCCCCGATCTCGCCACGTCGCTGAACAACCTGGCGGCCTTCCTGTCGGAGGTGGGCCGGCGCGCCGAGGCCCTCGCCCCCGCCACCGAAGCGGTCGACATCCGTCGGCGGTTGGCTGAGGCTGCCCCTGACGCCTACCTCCCCGATCTCGCCACGTCGCTGAACAATCTGGCGAACCGGCTGTCGGAGGTGGGCCGGCGGGCCGAAGCGCTCGCCCCCGCCACCGAAGCGGCCGACATCCGCCGGCGGCTCGCCGAGGCCGCGCCCGACGCCTACCTCCCCGACCTCGCGATGTCGCTGGGCAACTTGGCGGCCGTCCTGTCGGAGGTGGGCCGGCGCGCCGAAGCGCTCGCCCCCGCCACCGAAGCGGCGAAGATTTTCACGCAGCTTGCCGAGGAGTTTCCAGACCGGTTCAGTCCGTCTCTAGATATGGCGGCAGAGACTTTGCGTCTTGTGAGTTCGCCCGAGGTGGACGACGAATAGTGCGAGGTGTCGACCGGGTACGTGTCTTTGGCATCCAGGTCACGGAGTCACCGTACCGGCCACCCTGCCCAGCATCGCCGACACCGTCGACACATTGTCGGTAAGCCCCGCGCACTCGATGAGCTGACGATGGAAGTTCTCCACCCGTAGCGCGGGAATCAGAATTCCGATCTCGCACGCCGTCTCCACCCCGAAGGTCAGCTATAATTCCTGTTCGGCCATCGTCTCATTGATCCTGGCGAGTTCCGCGCGGCGCTCCGCCGTACTCAGCGCGGTACGGTCACGGGAAAGGTCACGGACGCGTAACAGCGCATCGTAGGCGGCTAGCCGAATCTGGCGGACCTTACCGGTCGCGGCGACGATCTGCACCGCGGACAGGAGAGCACAGTTCTCGATATAGTCCTGCTGAGCGGACAACACCGAGACGTAGGCGCCCACGGCCGCGCCGCTGGCGGGTCGCCGGTTGAGTTCAGCGGGAAACTTGATGGACGAATACGCGGGGTTCCAGTCGAGGTCCGCCCGGTAGACGATCCGTTGGACCGTATCCTCGGGCAGCGTCGCGGACGTGAACACCATCTGGTGCCGCTGCGGGCCGAGCGCTGTCCCGCCGGCGCTCGCCATGATCGGGACGTCGGCCCCGTCGAGGGTCTCGGCTACGTAGCGTTCCAACGGTGAGGATTCGACGGTGAGGTGATCGTAATAGCAGTCTTCGAGGAACGAGATGAGCACCTTCGGCGCACATTCAACATCCACGGAAAATACGGCGACGACCGGCCCCGCCTGGACGTCAAATAACCACAGTCGCGCTTTGCGCACGGTAGCCGTCGTGGATTCCCCCCGACGGAACTTCAGGGAATCCGCGTCGATGTCTCGACACGCCAGAACGCGCGGAAGCTGCTAGACCGCGGCAATATAGAAGGCTTCCAGCCGCCCGAGCCGGAGAAACTCAGACGGCGGCCGGCCTTCCGCCCGTAAAAGGTCGACGGTCTCCGCGGTCGTCGCGATGACGGTCGAGATCCTGTGCACCGACCGTTCCACCGTGGGATCGAACGGCGGCACCGGCAGAGTCAACGCGCTCTCCACGTGGTCGCACGCGCACCAGGCTCATTGATGGAGCCGATCCGACGACGAATCTCCTCATCAAGACTCGCGCTCGTCCCATACTGCTGGAGCAGCCATGTCACCATCCCCAGCTCTCGCAGCGCGATGAACGTCCCGACATGCGGCGACACGCGGAGATCATACCCATACGCGGAGGAGAATTCTTCGTAGGCCTCGTCGGACATTCCGAAGCGCCGGAAGGTTACCAGGTTCGGTACGAGATCCCACTCGAGCGGACCACGGCATATTTGATCGAAATCTATGAGGAGCAACCTGCGCCCCGGGAGACACATGACATTTCCGTAGTGCATGTCGCCATGAATGACGCCGGTGCCCAGCTCGGACGTCAGGTCGGGAACGCGGGATTCCAGCGACGTGTCATTGGAAGAACTGCATGATCTTGGTGGAGGGCCCTGAGATCGCCGTTCGTCCGGTCGGGACACGGCTGCAGAGCAGGAACGACATCCCATGAGTGCGCAGGCGGACGGGTTTGGTCGTCCTCGAACAGGTGTTCCGAAATTGGGGTAGATTGCCTGGTCATGGTCCGGACGATGGTTCGTCGGATCGCCCGCACCGTCCCAGCACCCCGCTGAAGCCCCGCCAGCTACCCTAAGGGCCCACGGAGAGTGGTCAGTCGCGGTCTGTGTCTTCGGAACGGAAGAGCAGATTCTGGTAGGTGCGGCGGTAGCGGACGTGTTTGCTCTTGAGGCTGTTGCCGACGATGTCGACCGAGCCTTCGTCTCGCATGATCTTCAGCCATCGTCGGATGGTCTGGTCGCTGAGACCGGTCCGTGTAACGAGTTCGGAGCGTGAGAGAGTCTCGTTGCCGAGGGCGACGAGCAGCTCCGGTCGGCGGTCGGCCCGAGAAGACTGGTCTTTCGCTGACGTTGTTCGCCAGGACAGTTGGTACCTGGCCCAACGGCGGGTTCCGGTCTGGGTGACGAGTTCGCGGACGACCAGGTCCCGAAGCTCGCTGGTGGCGATACGGGAGTCGACTCCCGTCGCGTTGCGGTAGGCGCGGTTATCGAGGATTCCTTCCTGGCGCAGGAGCGCGAGGGCGACGCATTGGCTGTCGGTCAGGCCGTTCTCACCCAACCCGCTGATCCAAGCAACGGTCTCCTCGCTCAGCAAGGTGTGGTTGGGGAAAACGACGACGAACGACGAGATCTTGTCGTTGAAGTCCGGTGGGCTCATTCCTGCGGCGAGAAGCGAGTCGAGCATGGCGCGGATGCCCGACCCGCGGTTTTCGCAGACGGAGCGGGTCTCGCCGGGCAGCGGAACGTCTTCGAGGATCTTGATGAGGGTGGCGTTGCGGGCCGAGGAGACGCCTTCTTCGCCGAGGCTGTCGACCGTGACAGGACCGAACAGGCCGCCCGGATTGCGGATCACCAGGCGGTCGGGGTACATCTCGACCTGGACTTGGGCGCCTCGAGCGCCCCCGGACAGGTCCCGATGGACCAAGGCGTTGACGACGGCTTCACGCAGAGCGGTCTCGGGGTACTCCCAGACATCCTGCCGGCCCGCACCCCCGACGACAGCCCGACGAGACATGTTCCGGCGGACGGCCGCCAGCGTGTCGCGGATCATGACCGGGACCGGGCCTTCCAACGTCACGTTGTCCAGGAACCTCTCGGTGGACCGGCCGCCGGTCTCGGTCGGGTAGTGAACGAAGGTGACCATCAGCTGCGGGAAGTGCTCCTGTGGATACCTACCGAGTGCGAGCAAGCCTCCCAGCGATACCTCGTCCCCGCCGTCGCGCCGGGTCACGAGCACCTTGGCGCGACGCAGCACTGCCAAGCGGTCCAAGTCCTTGAAGGCGTAGGGCCTGCTGGTCCTCAGCCGGGCGACCAATGCATCGACAGTGGTCGCATCCAGTTGATCGAGATCAACGCCGGGGACCGCCTGCTCGTCCTCACGGGGCTGACCACGTGACGAGAGCATCATCTGTACCTCGTAGGCCGACAGTCGACGATCACCGTCGCCCACCCTGACGTAGCTGCCCTTGGTGATGCCGGCCCCACGTGAGTAGCAGGGTTTCCGCGCGGGATCGAGCTCAGGGACCTCGGCGACCAGGATCTGGGCGCCCTCGAAGTCGTGGATTTTGATCAGTAGCCGCAACGGCGGTTCCATGTCCTCGGAGCACATGGAACCGAGATCAGCTGCGAGCCTCGCCGGATCGGGAAGTCCCGTCGCCACGAAGCCATGAGCCTCGTCCAGACCAAGGACGACCACACCGCCTCGCGTGTTCGCGAACCCCGAGAGAGTCTCGCGCAGCGACTTCGGCAACCCGCCGTGGGCCTTCTTCACCTCCACGTCGGTGATGTCCGCACCGATGGTGCGAAGGTTGTCGACGATCTCCGCGAGTTCGATGTCGAGCATCCAGCCTCC
>NZ_CAUVXL010000069.1:20909-26046 GCF_963555915.1 Protofrankia sp. Cas4 | reverse complement strand
TAACCAGCGACCATGCTAGTTGGCATGCTAGCTAGCATGATAGTTGGCATGAACAGTGGCCGGGTGCCGGTCGTCGACGGGTGTTGAACGAGTCGGACAGATTTGCGGCGGGCTCCTGCGCGAAGTGGACTGCGGCCCGGTTGGTGGTCACCCCCCGGCCGGCATCCGTGGGCCAGTGCCGGTGCGAAGAATGCTTCGAGATGTCCTCAGTCGCCATCGACGGTGACGCTGGCGTGGGCGCGACGGGGTGCCTGGCTGATTGTGCAACCCGGATCTGTTGGGCCGAGGGGGTATGCCGCGACGGTTGCTGTTCCGGCAGTGTCGCCGGTGTTCGCCTTTGCTAGCATTGCCTGCATTGCTAGCAGGAGGTGGTCCCGATGGCGGCTGTCAGCATTCGAGACCTCGACGACAGCGTGCGGGAGCGGCTGCGCGTACGGGCGGCGCACCACGGCCGTTCGATGGAGGCCGAGATCCGCGCGATCCTCACCGAGGCGGTCAGCGAGCCCGAGAACGCTGCTGGTCTCGCTCAGGCTCTGCTCGTCCGGTTCGGCGCGCTTGGTGGCGTCGATCTCCAGCTGCCGGCGCGGACCCAGGCACCGCGCGCAGCGGACCTGTTCACGTGACCGGGTACCACCCTTGACGATGATCGTTCTTGATACCAACGTCATCTTCGAGCTCATGCGCGCGGCGCCAGCCGCCCGCGTCGTGACCTGGGTGACCGACCGGCCGGGTACCGCCTTGAACACGACCTCGGTGAGCCTGGCTGAGGTGCGTTACGGCATCGTCCGACTGCCGATCGGTCGCCGCCGCGAACTGCTGCTGGCCGCCGCCGACGACGTCTTTGCGGTATTCCGGGATAAAGTCCTGCCCTTCGACGCCGCGGCGGGCCGCCACTACGCCGACGTGGTGGTCGAGCGGGAACAAGCCGGGGCTCCGATCAGCGGCTTCGACGCCCAGATCGCGGCCATCTGTCGATTCCACGACGCTGTGCTGGCCACCCGTAACACCAACGACTTCACCGGCCTGGGTCTGGAGCTGGTCAACCCCTGGGGCGCCGACGCTTTGCCCGCCGAGTAGACCACCACCCTGAGCGTCCGCGTGCCCACAACGTGCCTACAACGATCAATGACGGCGAAGAGGGGTAGCGGCTCGTGGAGAACGTTGCAGGTCAGCGGCTCCAGTTCCACGGCCGCGACCGAGGCAGGCACGCCTGAAGCCTGCGCGCGCAGCGCAGCGGCTATCTCATCGAAGTACGTAGTTTGTCGGGGCTTCCTTCGGGTCTCTGGATCACTCGATCATTAGGTCGATCCTGGCCGAGAAGATCCACGACGGTCGGTTCCTGCGTCTTATCGACGGACTGCTTCAGGCCGGATACCTGGAGGACTGGCGCTACCACGCGTGGCTCTGACGGTCCTACTCGGCACCACCGATACGTTTTGGCTGCTGTCCGCGGTTGCATTGATTCGCTGGGAGCGGGCTTTGTCCGATGGGAGCGTAAACGCGTCCGGCTGACCGAGGCCGCCGGGTGGGGGCTGTCGGAGGATCGGGGTATCACTTTCACGGCGGTCACCGCCCGAATCAGGAGGTCTGTGGTGCTCATCGCCATCCTCGATTTCAGTACCGCCGCGACCGACCGCCCGGCTGCCCTCGCCCAGCTCGACGGCGAGCGTGACCAGGTCCGCGCCATGGCGGGCAACGTTGCCTTCCGGGTCTACGCGTCGCGCGAGGACGACACCCGGATCACCGTCGTGCACGAGTGGGACGACCAGGCGTCGTTCGCCGGCTACCTCAGCTCGGATTCCTTCACGCGCTCCGGCGAGGTGCTCCGACCGATCATGACCGAGGCGCCGGTGAGCCGACGGTTCCACGCCGAGCTGCTGGAGGTGGTCGCCTGAACGACGTCGCGGCCGGTTCCTACGATCGGCCCGTGCGAGACCTGTCGATGGCCCGGAAGGCGTACAGCTTCGTCCGGACGTTCGCGCCGGAGCCCGATCGCGCTCTCTGCGTCGACCGCCACTACCTGCTCTGCGCCTCCGCCGGCGCCCTCCGGTTGGAGGCCCAGGGTCAGGCGTGGCTGCTGCCGCCGGCCCGGGCCGCGCTGATCGAGGCAGGCCGGCCCATCCGGGTCAGCATCCCGCGGCCCGTCACCACCGCGTCGGTTCTGTTCGACACCGCATTCACCCCGGCGCTGCCAGCACCGTTGACGGTGTTCGACCTCAACCCGCTGGCCCGGGCACTGGTGAACGAGTGCGGCGCGTGGGGCGAGAGCGATGAACCCCTTACGGCCTACGGCGAGACGCTGTTCGCCGCGCTCGCCGCGGTGACCTGGCGGCTCGCCGAGCAGCCAAGCCCTGTCGTCGTGCCGGCCGGACGATCACCGGAGCTGCGCCGGGCTCTACGGCTGACCGAACAGCGGCTCGGCAGCGAGGTCCGCTTCGAAGACCTCGCCGACGAGGTGGGCCTCGCGCCACGGTCGCTGGCCCGGCGCTTTGAAGCGGAAACCGGTACGACCTGGCGGGCGGTCCTGCGCCGCATGCGAGTCGTGCGGGCGATCGAGGAGCTCGCCGCCGGCGACACCCCAATAACCACGATCGCCTTCATGACCGGCTACACCTCCCTGTCAGCGTTCAATACCGCCTTCCGGGACCTGACCGGCCGCACACCCACGGAGTACCGGGCCAGCTTCCGACCCTGACCGGACCGGGCCCGAACGCTCCGTCCTGACGCCCAGACCAAACGCCCGAGTCTCAACGCACGACTCCCCGGACGCTGTATCGAGCCGCCCTGTCCCCGAACGTGGCGCCTGCGGACGCCGACCGGGCGCTGCAGCAACGCACTCGTCAGAGCCGTCCAAGACGTAGCGAGGAGGTTAAGAAGATCGAGAAGTTGGGCTTGAGAACCGCCGAATGCCCAGGTCGGACGTTACGTGACACCCACCCAAGGGGCGGTTGGTGGACCTAACGCGCCAGAATAAGAACCACTTGATCTTTATTCAGGGTCCCGAAATCACCATCCGCCCGGTCTCCACGCGTGCCTTGACCAGGGACGATTCCCGGTGAGCGCCAGGCCGGCAACATCATCCACCGAGTCGAACACACGTTCCGCACACCTGGTAGTTCCGGACGCTCCGGTCTGTCTGGTCACCGTGCTCATGGGGATCGTCGTCGCGTTGACGTCCGCCTGCGCTTCGGGAATGTGCTCACGCCCGGGCTACGACTCGGCCTCCCGATATGGATGGGGCCGAATCCGCCCTCAGATCCCGCCGCGCCCGCTACGGCGGCTGTGCTGGCTCACCGTTTGCATGCCGACGAGGTGCTCCATCTATCAGGCAGGAGGTGATCAGGCGCGACGTAAGGATGGGCCGGTCCCGTGACAGCACCCAGAGCTGCGCCGCCTCGGATCCCTCAGATGGCGTTCTGCAGTCCTCGCCGGATCTCGGGCTGAGCTGGTCTCTGCGGCGACCGGTGTCGGCTTGGTCAGGGTGAAGAGGAACGCGACGACAGCCCGGCCGAGTCCGTCGACGTCCGGCTCCCGTAGGCAGAGCGGAATGCCGACTCGGCTGAGCCCATCCTGACCGTGACGGGCGCAGCCGTGGTACCGCGAACGACGAGGCGTGGCGGGATGACGTTCTCGCGGTCCGGCGTGGCCTCCCCATCCAGGCGGGCGATGGCGCGGCCGACGGCGAGTTCCGCCAGGCGGGGGATGTCCTGGGCGACGGTAGTGAGGTTGATGTGGGCGAGGCGGGCCAGGTGGGTGTCGTCGAAGCCGACCACGGAGACCTCGTCGGGGACTGTGACACCAGCCCGCAGGAAGGCGTCGAGGACACCCGTCGCGCAGTGGTCGTTGAAGGCGAGGACCGCGCTCGGCTGGGGGGCTTCGGCGAGCAGAGTGCGCGCGGCCTGCGCGCCGTCCTCCTCGGTGAGCCCGCCGGGCAGGACGCGGACGTGGTCGGCGAGGCCGTGGCGGTTCATCGCGGTGCGGTAGCCGCGGCGGCGGTCGGCGGCGCCGGGCGCCCGGCCGCCGTCGATGTGGACGATGGCGCGGTGTCCGAGCGCCACCAGGTGCTCGAGGGCCTGGCGGGCGCCCTCGTCGTCGGCGCTGCGGACGACGTCCACGCCCGGCGGGGCGGGCCGCAGCCGCCGGGCCACCGAGACGACCGGGACCTGGGCCGCGAGGTCCGCCAGCCGGGCGGCCGGGACCTCGGGGCCGAGCAGGATGAGGGCCTCGCACCGGTCGGCGAGCAGCGCCTCCACGGCCT
The DNA here is from genome assembly GCF_963555915.1 of Protofrankia sp. Cas4. Classification (NCBI taxonomy): domain Bacteria; kingdom Bacillati; phylum Actinomycetota; class Actinomycetes; order Frankiales; family Frankiaceae; genus Protofrankia; species Protofrankia sp. Cas4. The sequence continues at coordinate 21,788 of NZ_CAUVXL010000069.1, read as the reverse complement.
GCCGCTCGCCGCGGGATGGCGCGACCGCGCTGAGGGCCACCTGGTAGCCGGCGGGCTCGGCGGCGGCGTAGATGCCCTCCACCAGGTCGGTGTGGAACGGATGGCGCAGCCCGAACTGCACGCCGAGCAGGCGCGAGCGGCTGCTGCGCAGCAGCCGGGCACGGGTGTCAGGCCGGTAGCCGAGCTCCTCGGCGGCCCTGAGTACCCGCGCGCGGGTGGCGGCACTCGCGCCTTTGGCCCCGCGCATCACGATGGAGGCCAGCGCGACGGACACGCCCGTTCGTGTCGCGACGTCGGCCAGGGTCGGCCGCTTCCTGCCGGGGACCGCGGGGGTGGCTGGCACGGCTGTCCTCCCTGGCCGAGCCGGTCGAGGTGTCCTTCCCGACCAGGATCGTAGCTGCTCCGACGAGAGAGCTGGAACGTTCTAGCCCCGTCTTCCGCAGATGGGGCTTCGATGGGTCGACGGGCCATTCGTCGGTCATGGTGGCTGGGTCGAGTCGACGCCGAGGATATCGAGGAGGAGCTGTTGAAGGGGTCCGGGCCGGGGGAAGCCCACACCCGGGCCCAGGACTCGACGTGCAGCAACGGCGTCGGGGACGTCAGCCGGTTCGCGACCAGCGCGGCGATGACCTGGCCGTGGCTAAGGCCGAGACGTCCTGGCGGATCGGGCAGAGCCGGTCGACCGTGCCCACCAGGTCGAGGCGCTCCAGATAGTCCCGCACGACCGGCAACGCGCCGAGCGGCTTCTCCATGCTCGGCGGCCCGTAGCCGACCACCACCCGCTCCCTCATCCTGACCGGCACAGCCCCGCACGGCGCCAGGCCGAACACTCCCCGCACCAGCGACCACCACACCGCCCAGCCAAAAGATCACGCAACC
>NZ_CAUVXL010000069.1:0-20725 GCF_963555915.1 Protofrankia sp. Cas4 | reverse complement strand
GGCACGCCGCACGCACGTGCGGAAGACAGGTCTAGTCGCACGGAGGCTTGACAGAAGGACCGGGCAACTGGCGTACTGTCCCGAGTTCTAGAACGTTCTAGTCGTCCGACGTCCGGAGAGCCTGAGAACAGCGAGAGCCTGAGAAGAGGGCGAGCATGTACACGTTGGCGGTCTGTGCCGAGATGGTCTTCCGCGACCGGCCGATCCACGAGCGGGCGCGGCGCATCCACGACGCCGGCTTCCAGGTCGAGATCTGGGACTGGACCCGGCACGATCTCGACGCGCTCGCGCGGACCCCGGCCAAGTTCTCGTCGATGACGGGCTACATCCGGGGCAGCCTCACCGACGAGGTGGGCGCCGCCGAACTGCTGCGCACCGCCGGGGAGTCGGTCATGGCCGCCAGGCACCTGGGCTGTCCCCGGCTGAACCTGCACGGCACCGGACTGGACGCCGAGGGCCTGCCGGTGGTGCCGGTGACCGGCGAGCCTACGGGCCCCATGTGGATCGCCGCCCACCGCACCCTGACCCGGCTCGCCGACCTGGGCGAGAGCACCGGGATCACCTTCACCCTGGAGAACCTCAATACCGCCGTCGACCACCCGGGCGTACCGTTCGCGACGGCCGCCGACATCCTCGCCCTGGTCGCGGCCGTGGACCGCCCCGGCCTGCGCATGAACCTGGACCTGTACCACGCCCAGATCGGCGAGGGGAACCTCATCGAACTGGTCCGCAGGGCGCACGGGTTGGGCCTGATCGGCGAGATCCAGGTGGCGGACGTACCCGGCCGCCAGGAGCCTGGCACCGGCGAGATCAACTACCCGGCCGTCGCCCGCGCCCTGGCGGACCTCGGCTACGACGGCACGGTCGCCCTGGAGGCCTGGGCCTCCGACGACGGCGACCGCGCCCTGGAGCGCTTCCGCTCGGCCTTCGCCCTCTGACCACGGTCACCACAGACGTACGGAGAACCTGCATGACCACCCACCAACCCCTCGCCGTGGGCCTCGTCGGCGCCGGACGCATGGGCTCCTTCCACGCCGAGACCCTCGCGCACCGCCTGCCCGGCGTCCGCCTGGCCGCGGTCGCCGACCCGGCCCCGGGCGCGGCGCGGCACCTGGCCGACCGGCTCGACTGCCCCACGGCGTACACCGAGATCGGCGAGCTGTTCGCGGATTCGGAGGTCGACGCGGTGGTGATCGCCACGCCGGCCCGCACCCACGCCGACCTGGTCGAGGCTGCGGCGCGGGCGGGCAAGGCCGTCTACTGCGAGAAACCGATGGCGGTCACCCTCGCGGAGGCCGACCGTGCCATCGTGGCCGCCGCCGGGGCGGGCGTGCCGCTCCAGGTCGGCTTCAACCGCCGCTACGACACCGGCTTCCGCGCCGCGCACGAGAAGGTGGCCGCGGGCGCGATCGGCACCCCGCAGCTGCTGCGCTCGCTCACGCGCGACCCGAAGCTGGCCGACCCGGCTCGGGTCCCGCCGTGGACGATCTTCCTGGAAACCCTTATCCACGACTTCGACACCCTGCGCTACCTCAATCCGGGCGCCGAGCCGGTGGATGCGTTCGCCTGGGCCGACGCCCTGGTCCGCCCCGACTTCAAGGAGCGCGGCCTGCTGGACACGGCCGTGGTCACGATCCGCTTCGACAACGGCGCCCTCGCCACCGCGGAGGCCAACTTCCAGGCGGTGTACGGCTACGACGTGCGCGGTGAGGTCTTCGGCTCGGCGGGAATGCTGACGATGGGCGACATCCGGCGCACCCATCTGACGGCCTACGGCGCGGCCGGCATCGGCGCCGAGTGCGTCGCGTATGACCAGGATCTGTTCCACGACGCGTACGTCGCCGAGCTCGCCGACTTCGCCGACAGCGTCCGCACCGCCCGCGCCCCGTCGGTCACGGGCGAGGACGCCCGCGCCGCTCTGACGATCGCGTTGGCGGCCATACGGTCGGTGCAGAAGGAAGCGCCCGTACGCATCGAGGACGTCAAGGACGAGGCCGCCTGACTGGCTCCCTCGGAGGGTGTACTGGCTCTGGTCGGTCGAGAGGTGACGTCGCACCGAACGCCAGCTCCAGCTGCCCGGGGCGAGGCAGCACTGGAACGAGGCAGTACTGGAACTTGGCGGCCTCGCACCGCCGTGCCCAGCGCTCGCTCATGGCCGGTCGACCAGGGTGACCTCGAACGAGTAGCTGTCCGCGCGGTACACGTGGTCGCCCCACTCGACTGCCTGGCCGGTCTCGTCGAAGGCGGTCCGGTCCATGGTCAGGATCGGTGCACCACGCCGCACCTGGAGCAGCGCAGCCTCCCGGGTCCCGGCGGCGCGGGCCCCGATCCGCTGGTTGGCCACCTTGATCTCGACGCCCGCGACCATGAGCAGGGCGTACAGACTGCCGGCCTCAAGTTCCTGCTCGTCGAACGTCACGAGGTGCTCGGGAAGGACGTTGCGCATCACGGCGAGCGGCTCGTTCTGGGCCAGTCGGAGCCGTTCGATGGCGACTACGGTGCTGCCAGCCGGCACGCCCAGCCGGCTTGCGGCCTCGGCGTCCGCCTCGACCCGCTCAATGCTCAGCACCTTGGTGGTGGGGTGCTGGTTCGCCCGGTCCAGGTCCGACCAGAGGCTGCTGAGCCGGACCGGCCGGCGCACCCTGCCGTGCACGACCTGGGTACCGACGCCCCGGCGGCGCACCAGCAGGCCCTGGCGGACCAGTTCCCCGATGGCTTGGCGGACGGTCGGGCGGGACAGCCCGTGCCGGTCGGCCAGCTTGACCTCGTTCTCCAGCCGCGAGCCAGGCGGTAGCTCACCGCGTTCGATCGCCTGCTCGATCTGCTGCGCGACCTGGTAGTACAGCGGTACCGGACTCGACCGGTCCAGCTTAAAGGTGAGCGGGCTCATCCTCCGCCTTCCTCATGGGCTGTCCTCGTGGGCTGCGCGCGCTGCGGCCACCCTCGGGTGGGGGCGTGCGCATCGCAACCCTCTCTCCACCTAGTTTGTAAGGACATTCGGTCAATCTGTTGACAGTGTCATGTGTGATAGCTCATAGTCCTGAGTCAAGGTCAAGAGTCAAGCCGGGGCAGGACAGCTCGGCCATCGTGGCAGCTCGGACTGTAAGGGGAAACATGCGCATTGGGCTCGTCGGGGTCGGCCGGATCGGCTCCTTCCACGCAGATACCCTCCGCTGCATCCCCGAGATCGACTCGATCGTCGTCGCGGACGCGGACCAGCGTCGGGCACACGCGGTCGCCGGCAGGCTCGGGCTCGCGGCGGTCGACTCGCCCGAGGACCTGTTCGGCGCCGGGATCGACGGCCTCGTGATCGCGGCCGCCACCGACGCGCACGCGTCGCTGCTCATCGCGGCGGTCCAGGCCGGTGTCACCACCTTCTGCGAGAAGCCGGTGGCGCCCGACGTCGAGGGCACCGTCGCGGTGCTGGACAAGGTCACCAGCTCGGGGGTGGAGGTGCAGATCGGGTTCCAGCGCCGCTTCGACCCCGGCTACGCGACCGCCCGCGAGGCGGTGGCCTCAGGCCGGCTCGGCTGGTTGCACACACTTCGGGCGGGAACCCTCGACCCCGCGCCGCCCGGTCCTGACTACGTCGCCACGTCCGGTGGCTTCTTCCGTGACTGCAGCGTGCATGACTTCGACGCCATCCGCTGGGTCACCGGTTGCGAGGTGGTGGAGGTGTACGCGACCGGGGCCAACCGGGGCGCACAGTATTTCGCGGACTTCGGCGACGTCGACACGGCCGCGGCCCTGCTGACTCTCGACGACGGCGCGTTCGCGCACGTGGCGGGCACGCGCTACAACGCGGCCGGCTATGACGTCCGGCTCGAAGTGCTTGGCGCGAAGGACAGTATTTCCGTCGGGCTGGACGACCGGCTGCCGCTGCGCTCGGCTGAACCCGGGGTCAGCTGGCCGGGCGGGACGCCCTACCCGATGTTCATGGACCGGTTCCGGGCCGCCTACCTCGCCGAGCTCACCGCGTTCGCCGGCCTGGTCGCGAGGCGGGGCAGCTCGTTGTGCACCGTCGCGGACGCGCTGGAGGCCTTCTACATCGCCGAGGCGTGCGAGCTGTCGCGGGCCGAGCGCCGCCCGGTCGCGATCGACGAGGTGCGTCTGTGACCCGCCTCCTCGACCGGATCGCCGCGGCTCCGATCTCGTGGGGGGTGTGCGAGGTGCCGGGCTGGGGCCACCAGCTTCCGCGGGCTCGGGTGCTCGACGAGATGCGTGGGCTGGGGCTTCGAGCTACCGAGTTCGGCCCCGACGGGTTCCTCCCGGCGGCTCCGACGGACCGGGCACGTGCCCTCGCGGCGCACGGGCTGGCTGCCGTTGGCGGCTTCGTCCCGGTGGTGCTGCACGATTCCACGCGCGACCCGGTGAAGGAGGTCGAGGCGGCGCTGGAGGCGTTCGCCGGCGCCGGCGTCCTCGTGCTGGCCGCGGCGACCGGCCTGGACGGGTATGACACCCGGCCGACATTGACCGACGCCGGCTGGCGGGTGCTGCTGCGCAACCTGGACCGGCTCACCGAGCTGGGCGCTGAACACGGTATCCGGGCGGCCCTGCATCCGCACGTGGGCACGATGGTCGAACGGGAGGACGAGGTGCGCCGGGTTCTGGACGGCAGCTCCGTCCCGCTCTGCCTGGACACCGGGCATCTGCTGATCGGCGGCACCGACCCGGCGGCGCTGGCCCGCGAGGCCACCGGCCGGATCGCGCACACACATCTGAAGGACGTCGACGCCGCCCTCGCCGCCCGGGTCCGCTCCGGGGACTCGACGTACACGGCGGCGGTGGCCGCAGGCATGTACCGGCCACTCGGCCAGGGCGACGTCGACATCGCCGGCATCGTGGCGACGCTCGAGGAGGTCGGCTACCAGGGCTGGTACGTGCTGGAACAGGACACGATCCTGCCGGCCGCGCCGTCTCCGGGCGAGCCCGGACCGCTCGCGGATGTCCGCGCCAGCGTCGAGTACCTGAGAGGCCTGGCATGAGCGCGCCCGCTCCGCGGCCGCCGTATGACGTCCTGACGATCGGCCGGATCGGGGTGGACGTCTATCCCCTCCAGGTCGGCGTCGGGCTGGAGGAGGTGGAGACGTTTGGGAAGTTCCTCGGCGGCAGCCCGACCAACGTGGCCGTCGCGGCGGCCCGGCACGGCCGGCGGGCCGCGGTGATTACCCGCACCGGCGCGGACCCGTTCGGCCGCTACCTGCATAGCGAGCTGCGCCGGCTCGGCGTGGACAACACCTTCGTCAATACCGTGCCCGACCTGCCCACGCCGGTGACTTTCTGCGAGATCTTCCCGCCGGACGACTTCCCGATCTGGTTCTACCGCTACCCGAAGGCGCCGGACCTGGAGATCCAGCCGGCCGAGCTGGACCTTGAGGCGATCAATTCGGCCGGGGTCTTCTGGGCAACGGTGACCGGGCTGTCGCAGGAGCCGAGCCGGGCGGCGCATCACGCCGCGTGGCAGGCCCGCGGACGGCGGCCCCACACCGTCCTCGACCTCGACTACCGTCCGATGTTCTGGCCGTCCGCGGCGGCCGCGGGTGAGCAGGTCCGGGCCGCCCTGCCGCACGTGACGGTCGCCGTCGGGAACCTGGAGGAATGCGAGGTCGCGGTCGGCACCCGTGACCCGGAGGCGGCCTTGGCGGCGCTGATCGATGCCGGCGTCGAACTCGCGATCGTGAAACGGGGCCCGCGGGGGGTGCTCGCCGCGACGGCCACCGAGAGGGTCGAGGTTGCGCCAATCCCGGTCACCGTCGTCAACGGGCTCGGGGCCGGCGACGGCTTCGGTGGCGCGGTGTGCCACGGCCTGCTGGCCGGGTGGCCGCTGGAACGGCTGGTGCGCTTCGCGAACGCGGCCGGGGCGATCGTCGCCACCCGATTGGAGTGTTCCACCGCGATGCCGACGACCGCCGAGGTCACCGCAAGGCTTGAGGAGTACGCCGATGCCGTCTGACCACCGCTTGTGGGAGCTGCGCGAGATGCGCGCGCGTAATCCCGGAGCCGTCGCGGAGGGGGCCGCCCAGCGCACGCGGCGGCCCCTGCTGAACGACTCCGGCCGGCTGCTGATCTTGGCTGCCGACCATCCGGCCCGCGGCGCGCTGGGGGTGCGAGGCGACGCTACGGCGATGGCCGACCGGGACGACCTGTTGCTCCGCCTGATGACCGCGCTCGCCGACCCCTCCGTGGACGGGGTGCTCGGTACCGCGGACATACTGGAAGACCTGCTCCTGCTCGGGGCGCTGGAGGGCAAGGTCGTCTTCGGGTCGATGAACCGGGGCGGGCTACAGGGCGCCGTGTTCGAGCTCGACGACAGGTTCACCGGCTACGACGCGGCGACGATCGCGGCGATGGGCTTCGACGGCGGGAAGATGCTCTGCCGCATCGACCTGGCCGATCCGGGGACGGTTCGCACGCTGGAGTCCTGCGGTCGGGCGGTCACCGAGCTGGCCCGGCTCGGCCGGGTCGCGATGCTCGAGCCGTTCATCTCGCGCCGTGTCGACGGGCGGCTGCACAACGACCTCACCGCGGCGGCGGTGGTGAAGTCGGTCGCGGTGGCGTCCGGGCTCGGCGCCACCACCTCGCACACCTGGCTGAAGCTGCCCGTGGTGGACGGGCTGGAAGAGGTCATGGCCGCCACCACGCTGCCGACGCTGCTGCTTGGTGGCGATCCGGTCGGGGCGATCGAGGAGACCTACTCCTCCTGGGCGCGGGCGCTGACGCTGCCCGGCGTGCGGGGCCTGGTGGTGGGCCGCGCGTTGCTCTACCCGCCTGGCGGAGACGTGGCGGCGGCGGTGGCCGGCGCCGCCCAGCTCGTCCGGCCAGCACTAGGAAAGGTGTCGGCATGAGTACCGGTGCTGGCGGGCGCGGGGACGGCGGGGGCTGGCACATCCCAGCAGGGACGCTCGGTGACGGCGACTGGCGGCTGGATCTGGGCCCGAAGCGGGCCGGCTGGGAGTTCTCGGGGCTGCGGGTCCTATGGCTGGAGCCGGGCGAGTCGAGGACGTTCGGCACCGACGACCGCGAGACGATTGTGCTTCCGCTGTCCGGCTCCTGCGAGGTCGAGCATGGCGGAACCCGGTGGGAGCTGGCCGGGCGCGGTGACGTCTTCGACGGCCCGACCGACTTCGTCTACCTGCCCAGAGACGCAGTGGCGACGGTGCGCAGCCGGCAGGGCGGCCGGTTCGCGTTCCCGTCGGCGGTGGCGCGCCGTGCCCTGCCGGCGCGCTACGTGTCCGCCGCCGACGTGCCCGTGGAGCTGCGAGGGGCCGACTCCTGCTCCCGGCAGGTCAACAACTTCTGCACGCCGGAGAGCTTCGACGCCGACCGTCTGATTGCCTGCGAGGTGCTCACTCCGGCTGGGAACTGGTCGTCCTACCCGCCGCACAAGCACGACGAACAGCGCCCGGGGGAGACCGAGCTGGAAGAGATCTACTACTTCGAAGTCGCCGCGGGTCCGGCCGGTCCCGGCGCCGGGTACCAGCGGGTCTACGGCACGCCGCGGCGGCCGGCCGATCTGCTGGCCGAGGTGCGGTCCGGCGACGTGGTGATCATCCCGCACGGCTGGCACGGCCCGGCCATGGCGGCCCCGGGCTACGACCTCTACTACCTCAACGTCATGGCCGGTCCGGGGCCGGAGCGTGCCTGGCTGATCTGTGATGACCCCGCGCACGCGTGGGTGCGGAGGACGTGGGGCGTGGCCGACATCGACCCGCGCCTACCCATGACACCGACAGGCCGGGGGAGGCTACTGTGATTGTGACCTTGGAGGGCGCTGGCCTGGTTCGGCTCACCGTTGCCCAGGCGCTCGTGCGCTTCCTGGCGGCCCAGCGCAGCGAACGTGACGGCGTCCGGCACAAGCTGTTCGCTGGCTGTTTCGGGATCTTCGGGCACGGCAATGTGGCCGGGATCGGCCAGGCGTTGCTGGAAGCCGAGCTGCGCACGCCCGGTGCTTTGCCGTACTACCAGGCACGCAACGAGCAGGGCATGGTGCACGCCTCGACCGCCTTCGCCCGGATGCGTAACCGGCTGTCGACGCTGGCCTGCACGTCGTCGATCGGCCCAGGCGCGACGAACATGGTGACCGGCGCGGCGCTGGCCACCATCAACCGGCTGCCCGTGCTGCTACTGCCGGGCGACGTGTTCGCCACCCGGGTGGCCAGCCCAGTGCTGCAGGAACTGGAGGACCCGCGCGGCTACGACGTGTCGGTCAACGACGCGTTCCGGCCGGTGTCGGCGTTTTTCGACCGCGTATGGCGGCCAGAGCAGCTGTCGTCGGCGCTGCTCGGCGCGATGCGGGTGCTGACGGACCCGGCGACGACCGGCGCGGTGACGCTGGCGTTGCCCCAGGACGTCCAGGCCGAGGCGCACGACTGGCCGGTCGAACTGTTCGCCGAGCGGGTGTGGCACGTCCGCCGGCCGGTGCCGGAGCCGGCGGCGCTCATCCGCGCCCTTGACGTGATCAGAGCGGCGCGGCGGCCGATGGTCGTCGCCGGCGGCGGCGTGATCTACGCAGAGGCGACCGAACAGTTGCGGGTGTTCGCGGAGGCCACCGGCATCCCGGTGGCGGAGACCCAGGCCGGCAAGGGGTCGCTGCGCTACGACCATCCGCTCGCGCTCGGTGCCGTCGGCAGCACCGGCACCACCGCGGCCAACCGGATCGCGCGGCAGGCCGATGTCGTCATCGGCATCGGCACCCGCTACAGCGACTTCACCACCGCGTCGCGGACCGCGTTCGCCCATCCCGGCGTCCGCTTCGTGAACGTCAACGTCGCCACGCTGGACGCGGTGAAGCACGCGGGGGTCGGGGTCGTCGCCGATGCCCGCGAGACGCTGCGGGCCCTGACGGAGGGGCTGTCGGGGTGGTCGGTGGCGGACAGCTACCGGGAACTGGCAGGGCGGCTCGCCGCCGAGTGGGACGGGACGGTGCAGCGCGCCTACGCCCTGCGCCACACCCCGGTGCCGGCCCAGTCCGAAGTGATCGGCGTCGTCAACGAGGTGGCGGACCCACGGGACGTGGTCGTGTGCGCGGCCGGCTCGATGCCGGGTGACCTGCACAAGCTGTGGCGCACCCGGGATCCCAAGGGCTACCACGTCGAGTACGGCTACTCGTGCATGGGCTACGAGATCGCCGGTGGGCTCGGCGCGAAGATCGCCGCGCCGGACCGCGATGTCTTCGTCATGGTCGGGGACGGCTCCTACCTCATGATGGCGCAGGAACTGGTCACGGCCGTCCAGGAAGGCATCAAGATCATTGTTGTCCTGGTTCAGAACCAGGGATTCGCCTCGATCGGCGCACTGTCCGACGCGGTCGGCGCCCAGCGGTTCGGCACCCGATACCGCTACCGCGACCCGGACAGCGGCCGGCTGGACGGCGACGTGCTGCCGGTGGATCTCGCCGGCAACGCCGCCAGCCTAGGCGTCGAGGTCCTGCGGGCGCGGACGATCGACGAGTTCCGGGACGCGCTGCGACAGGCCAAGGGGCCGCGGTCGGGGCCGGTCCTCGTCCACGTCGAGACCGACCCGCTGGTCCCGGCGCCCAGCAGCGAGTCCTGGTGGGACGTTCCGGTGGCCGAGGTCGCCGAGCTCGACTCCACCCGCCAGGCGCGCAAGTCATACGAGGCCAACAAGGTGAACCAGCGGCCGTTCCTCTGAAGCTCCTGCCCGCGCGGGCGCCCGGGCAGGGCCGTCCGCATTGCTGTCCACCCGCGTTCCACCTCAACGATCATCCGCAACGGAACGGACCTCGATGTGAGAACCATTGAGCAATGGATCGGCGGGAAGCCGACACCCGGCACGTCCGCCCGTCATGGAACCGTCTGGAACCCCGCGACGGGCGAGGCCCAGGCGCAGGTCGTCCTCGCCACCCCGGCGGACGTCGACAACGCGGTGCGGGTGGCGGCGGATGCCTTCGTGGAATGGTCGCAGTCCTCGCTGAGCACGCGAACGAAGGTGCTGTTCGCCTTCCGTGAACTGGTCAACGCGCGGATGGGCGAGCTGGCCGCAATCATTTCGGATGAACACGGCAAGGTGCTTTCGGACGCGGCTGGCGAGGTCCAGCGCGGCCTGGAGGTCGTGGAGTACGCCTGCGGAATACCTGAACTCCTCAAGGGTTCCTACTCTGACCAGGTCTCGCGTGGAGTCGACCTGTTTTCCTTCCGCGAGCCGCTGGGTGTTGTCGCCGGTATCACGCCGTTCAACTTCCCGGTAATGGTGCCGATGTGGATGTATCCGGTGGCCATCGCCTGTGGCAACACGTTTGTGCTCAAGCCGAGCGAACGCGACCCGTCGGCCTCGTTGCTCGCGGCCTCCCTGTGGGCCGAGGCTGGTCTGCCAGATGGGGTCTTCAACGTCGTCAATGGCGACAAGACGGCGGTCGACGCGCTCCTGGGCCACCCGGACGTGGCGGCGGTGTCCTTCGTGGGTTCGACGCCCATCGCCCGGTACGTCCACGAAACGGCGAGTCGGAACGGAAAGCGAGTCCAGGCACTCGGCGGGGCCAAGAACCACGCCGTAGTGCTGCCGGACGCCGACCTGGATTTCGCCACCGACCACCTTGTCGCCGCCGCGTTCGGATCCGCCGGGCAGCGCTGCATGGCAATCTCGGTGGCGGTGGCGGTCGGCGACGTCGCGGACGCCTTGGTGGAGGCATTGCGGGAGAAGGCGGAGTCAGTCCGGGTCGGACCGGGCACCGCGGCCGGGGTCGATATGGGACCCGTGGTCACCGCCGCCGCCCGCGAGCGGATCATCGGGCTGGTCGCGTCCGGGGCCGACCAGGGCGCGACGCTCGTCGTCGATGGCCGGGATCTCGCGGTCGCCGGCCACGAAGACGGGTTCTTCGTGGGACCCACCCTGATCGACCGCGCGACGCCCGCGATGGACGTCTACCGCGAGGAGATATTCGGCCCGGTCCTCGTCGTCGTCCGCGTCAACACCCTGGATGAGGCGATTGACCTCATTAACGCCAACCCCTACGGGAACGGCACCGCTCTGTTCACCGCCAGCGGCGAGGCGGCCCGGACATTCCAGCGCGCGGTCACGGTCGGAATGATCGGCGTGAACGTGCCGATCCCGGTTCCGATGTCCTACTACTCTTTCGGCGGCTGGAAGGACTCGCTCTTCGGCGACTCCCACATCCACGGGCCCGAGGGCGTCCGATTTTACACGCGAGCCAAGGCTGTCACCTCCCGCTGGCCCCGTCCCGCGGGCGGGGTCCAGGCCAGCTTCCACTTTCCGACCGCCACCTAGGCGAAGGGAGCGGTTCATACTTCACCGGCTGGACGGCCGGCCGCCTCTTGACTGCCCGGTTCCTGCCGGGTCGGGTAACCCACTATTCGCTGCCAGGCGCCGGGACGGGAAGCATCGGTGGACGCTTGGCGAAAAACGAGGGAGAAGCAATGAAATTCTCACGACGCCGAGCCTCGATTGTGATTGCCGTGACGATGGCCTTAGGCTTGACCGCCTGCGGCGGCTCCAGTTCGGACAGCGGAGCCACCGCGAGCGGTTCGAGCTCGGGTTCCGGCGGATACGGGTACAAGTTCGCGGTCGTGACCCACGGCGGCGTCGGCGACTCCTTCTGGAGCATCGTGAAGGCGGGCGCCCAGCATGGCGGCAAGGACGAGGGCGTGAGCGTCAGCTACCAAAGTGACGGCGACCCGCAGAAGCAGGGGCAGCTCATCGACGCGGCGGTCAACCAGAAGGTCGACGGCCTGGTGGTCTCGATGGCGAACCCGGACGCCCTGGCCGCACCCATCAAGAGGGCGGTGGCGGCTGGTATCCCGGTCATCACCATCAACTCGGGTCAGTCCCGTTCCAGCAAGTTCGGCGCACTGGCCCACGTCGGCCAGGACGAGACGGTCGCGGGCACCGCGGTCGGCCAGCGGCTGAAGACGACGGGCGTCAAGAAGCTGCTGTGCGTGATCCAGGAAGCGGGCAACGTCGGGCTGGAGCAGCGATGCGCGGGGGCCGAGGCGGGCCTCGGCGGCACGACGGAGAACATCCAGGTCGACAACAACGACCTGCAGGGGGCCGAGGCCACGATCAAGGCCAAGCTCCAGCAGGATCCCTCCATCGACGGCGTCCTCACGCTGGGCGGCCAAGTCGCGGCGGTCGCCGAAACGGCGATCGTGCAGACTGGCTCCAAGGCGACTCTGGCCACCTTCGACCTTAGCGTCGACGTCGCCCAGGCCGTGGAAAGCGGAAAGATCGCCTTCGCGGTGGATCAGCAGCCTTACGTCCAGGGCTACCTCCCGATCGTGATGCTGACGCTCTACAAGTCCAACGGCAATACCCTCGGCGGGGGCCAGCCGGTGCTGACCGGCCCCAGCTTCGTCACCAAGGAAAACGCGGGCGCGATCCTGGCCCTCGCGAGGGCCGGTACCCGCTAGCGGACGACCGTCGGGGAGGGCCGCCGCGCGGCTCTCCCCGACGGCGGTGCTCCTCGGGAAGGGAACCATGACCACCACCGTCTTACCCGCGGCCGACGAGCGTATCGCTCGCGTCGGCCTCCCGCGCAGGCTGCTGATCAAACCCGAGCTGGGATCGCTGATCGGCGCGATCGTCGTCTTCGTCTTCTTCGCGTTCCAGTCGAACGTCTTCCGGTCGACCAGCGGCGTCGCGAACTGGCTGGACCCGGCGTCGACCCTCGGCATCATGGCGGTCCCGGTCGCCCTGCTGATGATCGGCGGTCACTTCGACCTTTCGGCCGGCGTGCAGGCCGGAACCGCCGGCCTCACGACCGGACTGCTCACCACCCACTACGGCTGGAACCTCTACCCGGCGATGCTCGCCTCGCTGGCGCTGGTGCTCGCTATCGGATTCGCCAACGGGTATCTCGTCATGCGTACGGGGCTTCCGAGCTTCATCATCACGCTGGGCAGCTTCCTCATGCTGCAGGGCCTCAACCTCGGGGTCACCAAGGCCGTCACGAACACCGTCCAGGTCAGCGGCCTGGATTCAGTGCCAGGATACTCGGGCGTGCACCGGATGATCGCCAGCACCGTCTCGATCGGCGGTACGAACTTCCAGATCGCGATCGTGTGGTGGCTGGTTTTCACCGCGCTCGGTTCGTACCTCCTGCTACAGACCCGGTTCGGTAACTGGATCTTCGCTGTGGGGGGCGACGAGACCGCGAGCACGAACGTGGGCGTGCCCATACGCAGAACCACCACCACGCTGTTCATGCTCACCTCCGCCGGCGCGTGGTTCGTTGGGAACACCGAGGTCCTGCGCCTCACGTCCATCCAGGCGCAGGCCGGCATCGGCCAGGAACTGATCTTCATCGTCGCGGCGGTCATCGGGGGATGCCTGCTGACCGGCGGATACGGCTCCGTCATCGGCGCGTCGGTCGGCGCACTGATCTTCGGAATGACCTCGCAGGGCATCGTGTACGCCGGGTGGGACGCGGACTGGTTCAAGTTCTTCCTTGGTGCGATGCTGCTGCTCGCGGTGCTGGCCAACCAGTTCGTCCGTCGCTATGCCAGCAAGAACCGGAGGTAGTGGACATGAAGCAGGACTCCGCCGGCGCGCCGCTGTTGGAGATCCAGAACATCTCCAAGCACTTCGGCAGCGTGATCTCCCTGAAGGATGTGTCCACAACGGTCCGGGCCGGTGAGGTGACGTGCGTACTCGGCGACAACGGAGCCGGAAAGTCGACCCTGATAAAAATCCTGTCCGGCGTCCATTCGCCCGACGCCGGACAGCTGCTCTTCGACGGCGAGCCCACACATTTCTCCTCGCCCCGGGCAGCGCTCGACGCCGGCATCGCCACCGTATACCAGGACCTGGCGATGGTTCCGCTCATGGCGATCTGGCGAAACTTCTTCCTCGGATCCGAGCCGACGAAAGGCTGGGGGCCGCTACGGCGTTTCGACCGCGAAGCGGCAAAGCGAATCACGCGGAAGGAGATGGCCGACATGGGCATCGACATCCGTGACCTCGACCAGCCGGTGGGTACGCTGTCCGGCGGAGAACGCCAGTCCGTTGCCATCGCCCGCGCGGTGTACTTCGGCGCGCGGCTGCTCATCCTCGACGAGCCCACCTCCGCGCTGGGCGTCAAGCAGGCCGGGGTGGTCCTGAAGTACATCGTCCAGGCCCGCAACCGCGGCCTGGGCGTCATCTTCATCACCCACAACCCGCACCACGCCTACCCGGTGGGCGACCGGTTCCTCCTGCTGAAGCGGGGACGCAGCCTGGGCGACTTCGCGAAGTCGGAGATCAAGCTCGACGAGCTGACCAGGCTCATGGCCGGCGGCGCGGAGCTGGAGGAGCTCGGCCACGAGCTCGAGCAGGCCGCCGCCCATGCCGTGGAAGTCGGCCACGAGCTGCTCGAGGAGACGAAAACCCTCGGCTGACCGGTCCAGCGCGAGCAGACGGTGAAGGCCGCGCGGATGCCTCCAGCGCATCGAGGTCGTCCCCGGCGGCGTACCCCTCCAGGCCAATGGTGCTGCGGTACCCCATCCGCGCGAGCGCGTGGGGTACCGCGGGGTAGTGGATCTCGCCCGCGCTGGGGCTCGCAGCGGACCGGCACATCGGCGACCTGCGCCTCGCCGATGGCCGTCCCGGCCCGCTCGACGAGCGCGACGAGGTCGCCGTCGCGATACGCGGATCGCGGGATAGGTGAGGCTGACCGCCGACCAGGGATGATGCCCAGTGAACGCCGAGCCAGGCGATCGTGCGTTCGATCTTCCACCTGTGTCGGCCGAGGCGGTCGGCGCGCTCGATGCCGCGGCGGGCTATGCGTGGGGTGATGTGCCGGCGGCGCAGGAAACGGCGCAGGTCCGGGAAGTCGCAGCCCTTGTCGGCGTACAGCCTGTCCGGCCGCCGTCTGCGGGGGGCCGCGTGGGAACGGATCGCCGGGATGCTGGCGACCAGCGGGATGAGGACCTGGTTGTCGTTGAGGTTCGCCCCCGAGACCGCGACGACCAGCGGCAGCCCGGCCGCGTCGGCCAGGACATGGATCTTCGAGCCCTTCTTGCCGCGGTCGACCGGGTCTGGACCGGTCAGGGATCCCCTTTTTTCGCGCGCAGGCTGGCTGCGTCCACGATCACCGACGACCAGTCGACCCCACCGGCGCCGCCGTGGACGTCCCGGATCTCCTGGTGCAGCCGCGACCAGACCCTCGCTCGGGTCCAGGCCTGGAAGCGGCGGTGTGCCGTGGGAACCGACACTCCGAACCCTACAACAGGCAGATCGCAGCCCAGGACGGGTACGTGCTGCTCGACAAGGACACCGTGCGCACCAGGCGTCTGCGCGGAGGTGGCCTCGAAATCGCCGACGCGCTCGGGCCCGCCGGCCAGCTCATCTGCGTCAAGAAGGCCGACGGGACCGCCCCGCTGAACCACCTCTTCGCGCAGGGCCGTGTCGCCATCGAAACCCTGCGCTACGACCTGGGAGCCCGTGAGAAGTTCCTCGCCAAGCTCGACGAACTGGCTCCCGGCCACCCTCTGGACACGTCGTTCAGCTCACCGACCCTTGTTTACGGCATCCGTCCTCAAGGACGGGGTGCCGCTGACTCCCGACTCTCTGTTCGCTTTCGCGAAGGTCTCGCTGCTGCACACGGCGACGTCGCTGCAGGGGATGGGCACGCGTCTGGAGATCGCCTCCATTTCCCGGACGAAGCCGACTGGTAAGGCGTACGGCCCAACTGGTGTGCCTGGCGCTATGGACAGGTAAAGGCTGCACAGCGTCCACAGCCGGCACCACTTCGACACGTCGCCCAGGGCGAATCCAGTCCGATCGTGAGCTACCTCATGGTCAGGCACGCAACGTCACAAAATGGATCAAGGTGTTGAGCCCGCACGATCACCCGACGAACAAGATCGTGCGGTTTGAGCCCGCATTGAGCCCATAACCCCCAGAGGATCTTCCAGGGGGGATCAAGAAAGCGAGATCACAGCAGGTCACAACCATGATCGGATGTGGGCCGCCAGGGGCTCGAACCCTGAACCCGCAGATTAAAAGAACGTTGGAATACCTGCCGGAACATGTCCGCCCGAACCCGAGAATGCCCGAATGTGCAGGCCAGGGCAATTGCGGATGCCCGAGAGTGCCGGGTGCTGCCGGTCGGGTTCGCAACGTCCGCACCCGCAATGAGCCCACAGTACCCATCGTTTTTCCGGATAGAAGACGATCACATACGTCACCCGCAGTATTCGATGAATCCCAGCAGTGCGGCTCCGATCGTCGGTGTCGTTCCCCGCACCCCTGTGGGACGTCGGCGCCTACGCGACGTCGAGCCACGCCCGGAGAGCCTGACGAATGACGTCGCTGGCGTTCGTGTGCTCGGCAGCTGCCCGGGCGGCGAGCACTGCCCGCAGTTCCGGGTCCAGCCGCACCGGTACCGCGTCCGCAGTGCCCGGCCTCAATGGATTAGATTCGCATGCGATTCGCATCGGGGTATGCTGGCAGGCATGGGCAGAACGATATCGACTCCGCTGTACCTCGGTGATGCTCTCCGTGCCCGTGCCGAAGACGCCGCCCGCACCGCGGGGACGTCGCTGTCCGCGTGGGTACGCGAAGCGATCGTGGAGCGACTCGACCGGCAGGCGGTCATTGCGGACGGTCTGGCAGCCGCCCGCGAGTGGGAGGCCGAACATGGCCCGCTGTCGCAGAGCATCCTCGACGAGGCTCAACGTGAGCTGGAAGACGCCGGCGTACTTCCGCGCCGAACCGCGTGAACCTGCTCTATGACGCCGGTGCCCTGGTCGCCGGCGAACGTGACGACGAACGCATGTGGGCCCGCCACATGACGGCGTTGGCCGGCGGTGTTATCCCCGTGGTTCCGGCGCCGGTCGTCTGGCAGGTCTGGCGGGATGGAGCACGACAGGAGCGCCTGACGCGGCTGCTCCGTGGCTGTGTGGTCGAACCGGTCGACCACATGACAGCGCGCGCGGTCGGGGAACTGTTGGACCGTTCCGGCACCGGTGACGGGGTCGACGCGATCGTCGTTCTGTTGGCCGCCCGCGATGGTGGGGTGGTGTACACATCCGACTCGGGTGATCTTCAAAATCTGGCCGGGTACCTCTCGAACGCCCGACCATGCGCGATCATCAAGGTGTAGCGGATGACAGCCCCGCACCGTCGCCACACGGCCATGGCCGTCCATATCAATCGCGGTGACCGGTTGAGCACCTACCTGAAACCCACGGACGAGGGCGCCACCTGACGGCGAATCCGACGGCCACGACCTGTCACAAAATCCCAGCTCACGGCCAGGATCGGGTTTTTTGGAGCCCCACAGGTCATCGTGCGGCGGAAGGTCCGAGCCCAGCGCGGTGGTCAGCCCCTACCGGACCCGGCTGGGATTTCGCCGACTCCGCGCCCGGCTGGGTGCGCCCACCCAGCCGGTGAAATTCAGCCGGCCCGCACCGGCGACCGTCCGTTGAGGGTTCGCCTTGCGACACAGTGAGGGCTGAGACGACAGCACCCGCAGTCGGGGCGAACGATAGGCCGAACGGCCGCATCCATGACGGGAGTGTTCATGCAGATCCAGTTCATCGCCAGCATCGCCGCGATCACCGCCGATCCTGCTGCCAGCCGCCGGCTGTATGTCGACGCGCTCGGACTACCGCTGGACCATGGCGAAGACGACGACTATTACCACAGCGAGCAGATCGCCGGTAGCAAGCACTTCGGCGTCTGGCCCCTAACGCAGGCGGCGCAGGCGTGCTTCGGCACCCCCGACTGGCCCGGCGAGCACCCTGTTCCGCAGGCCAGCATCGAATTCGAGGTAGCCGACGCCGACGCCGTCGGTCCAGCCGCGGCCGAACTCGCCGACGGTGGATTTCCGCTGCTGCACGAGGCTCGCCTCGAACCGTGGGGTCAGACGGTGGCGCGCTTGCTTTCACCCGAGGGCTTGATCATCGGAATTTCATACGCACCCTCGCTGCACTGACCCGATCCTGCACTCTACCGATCAACAGGGCGGCTCCACCCGGGCCCGGTGGCGGATGTGTGATGTTCGTGGCGTCCGGCACTGTTACGGTGGCACGGGACAAGCATTCTTTGCCGCAAATCTGCCTGCGGGGCGGGATCCCGACGGCCCGATCGCGCTTCCTCCTGAGTCGATCTTAAGGTCCCTGAGGCACATCGCCGGAAGCGTTTCGGTGATGATCGCAACGGATGGGGGCTCAATGTAACGGCGCCGACTGCCAACCGGGTTGGGCATGCATGCTGTGCGCTCGGCGATGCGCTCGGAACATCCCCAACCGTCGTGGCCCCGGTCGTTGCGGGTGTCGTCACGCATCGGCTGGCTCTGCCGGTGAGAAGCGGCCGCGAATATCGGTCAGCTCTGACCGCACCTGTGGCTGGGGGAAGTGGATGTCGGTGAATCGTGACCGCACCGGTGGTGGGAGCGCATGAGGGCGCTCTGGAGGCAGCGTCGATGCCCGCACCCTCGAGGGTCGAGCTGTACGCCGCGATCCGTCGTGATGCGCGGGCGGGGTTGTCCGGGCGAGTACTCGAGCGCAAGTGCGGGGTCGGTCGCCGGATGGTCCTGAAGGCGCTGTCTTCGGCGTGGCCTGCGGAGCGCAAGAAACTCTTGCTGCGGTCCTCGATGATCGATCCCTATGGTTGATTATCGATGGGATCTTGCTGGCGGACCTGGACGCGCCCCGCAAGCAGCGGCACCCGGTGAAGCGGATCGCCGACCGGCTCCGCGACGAGCACGGGATGATCGGCGTGTCGTACCAGGTGGTGCGCGGCTACGTCGCGGTCCGCCGGCTGCAGTTCCGGGTCGAGGCGGGCCGGGGGCCGGTCGAGGTGTCCGTACTGCAGACCCACCGGCCCGGCGCCGAGGCAGAGGCCGACTTCGATGATGTCGTGGTCCGGTGGACCGTACCCGACGGACCTGGGCGGCAGCAGGCGGCTGCTACGTGACCCGGACGCACCCGACGGCACCGACGACGAGGAGTGAGCCCTCCGCCCGAGGCCTTGAGATCGGGACCCCTGGTGGCGGGGCCGTGTCCGCCACCAGCCGGGCGGCCAACGGTGGCCCGCCGTGCCACCACCGGCCTGCAGGCGGGCCGCCGGCCCGGACCCGGTCGTGCTCGTCGTGACCGCCACCGGTGCGCCGCAAGAGTGCGGTTACGCTGCGTGTCTCGACCGCGCCGCACGCTACGATTCTCCGGCTGTCAATCGACTTCGTCCCTCACGGGAGCGCCGAGGCGCAGAGCGCCATGGCTGCCCAGCTCATTCAGCGTCCGGATGCCCGACACCCCCCAATGCGGACAGGCCCTGTAGAACTTACTATGATCAGCGCTACCCGGACGGTGTCGTGGGCCGGGTCGATGACGAATGGTGGGGACAAGTGGTGGACCGGCTGGGACTTGCCGAGACGGTGGACGCTCTGAGGGCCGAGTTGGCTCAGGCGACAGCGGCTGGAGCGGGTTCGGGATTCCAGTTCCCCGTGACTGAGGTTCAGCTGGAATTCCACGTAGCGGTGACCAAAACCGGTGACGGCAAGGCGGGAATCAAGTTCTGGGTCGTGGAGCTGGGTGGCTCGGTCGGCTATGCTCGCGAAGAGATCCAAAAGGTCGCTGTAACGCTCGGCGCGCCAGTGGATCAGGATGGCAACCCCGTCAAGATTCACCGTCGTTCCGCGAAGAAGCCCTGACTCGATGCGGTTTCATGACTATCACTCCTAAAAATGGACCTGGCCGGGCGGTGGAGGTTCTCTACGACCGCGGCCCATCCGTGCCACCGTCGGTCGACCGCTGGGTAGCCGGCTCAGGCTACCTCATAGGCGGTCAGCTAGTACTTACCGCTGCGCATGTTGTAGATCATCGCCAGGGACTCGGCGATGACGAACGGGTACTAGTGCGCACGGTCCCGGGAACAGAATATGCCGCGGACGTGCTGCTCGTCTGCGACCGGGATTCGGAAATTGATTTGGCGCTACTGAAGATCGTTGACTCCGATTTTACTGAAGTGCTTCCTCCCGCGGCCTTCGCGCGGGTGGATCGGGACAGCTCGGCGACGGTCGAAGGCTGCTGGGCGGTCGGTTTCCCCCAGTTCGGCGAGGCCGATCCCGTTTTGGAGGAAGGCAGTCGCAGGGATACCTGGCACATACACGGACATATTCTGCCTGGAGGCAAGCTACGCGCGGGTTTGTTGGCATTGCAGGTAAACGACACCCCTCGGCCATTGCCAGATGGCTCGCTCGC
Organism: Protofrankia sp. Cas4; assembly: GCF_963555915.1. Taxonomy (NCBI): domain Bacteria; kingdom Bacillati; phylum Actinomycetota; class Actinomycetes; order Frankiales; family Frankiaceae; genus Protofrankia; species Protofrankia sp. Cas4. The sequence continues at coordinate 566 of NZ_CAUVXL010000069.1, read as the reverse complement.
CGGCTCGGAGTGGCAGGGCATGTCTGGCGCGGTGGTCTTCGTTTCAGATCTGCATGTCGGGGAGCTGGCGGTTGGGGTCGTCGTCGAGCATCACCGGCCGGAGGGAGAGTCGGCGCTGACCGTCACCCCCATCACGGCGTTGGCAGGGCTCCCGGCGGCAGCGCAGTGGTGGCAACAGCTGGGCGTGACCAGACCCGGCCAGCTGCCAGTCCTGCCACCGCCGCCTGTGCTGGTCCGCGGCGGTCGGGCATCGGCCGACCAGGCGTGGCGGTCGCATTGGGACCCGCGGGCGAGGGGGGTAGAGCGTGCGGCACGGCCAGGCTGGTTCTTCACGGGGCGACGGCGGGCGTTAGGTGAGTTGGTCGGCTGGTTGTGCGCGCCGCCGGAACGGGTAGATCCGCTGCGGGTCGTGACGGGAGGGCCGGGGTCAGGGAAGTCAGCTGTACTTGCCCGGCTGGTTACCCTCTCCGATCCCGCCTACCGGGCGGCCATGCCCGTACCCCTGACCGCCGACGATCCAGTGTTCGCGCTTCCGGCCGGGACGATAGATCTCGCTGTACACCTGT
>NZ_CAUVXL010000068.1:0-2189 GCF_963555915.1 Protofrankia sp. Cas4 | reverse complement strand
GGCGGCGGACCCTCGGCAACGACCACCCCCACACCCTGATCACCGCATCCACCCTCGCCTCCACCCTGCGCGACCTCGGAGAGCGTCAGGCCGCCCGCAAGTGGGACGCCTTCGTCAGGCGGTATCGCCGTGAACCGTGAGGAAAAATCTCCGCGCCCGGCGCTCAGCTCCTCCGGTAACGCTCAGCTGCCGCGGTAGGTGGAGAAGCCGAAGGGTGAGAGCAGCAGCGGCACGTGGTGATGGCGCGCCGGATCGGTCACCACAAAGGTGATCACAACCTCGGGGAAGAACGCCGAAAGGGACGCGGTGTCGAATATCAGCCGCCACGCGCCCGGCCCGTCCAGGGGGAAGTCCCGCACCCGCCCGTCCTCGTCGGTCACCGCGGATGTGACCAGCCGCCAGCCGCGCACGTCGCCGTCGAAGCCGACAATCATCCGTTCCAGTCCGACCGCCACCCCGCCAGCCGGGGCTCCGGCGGCGGTGTCGATCACATGCGTGGAGAGGGTCACCCCGGCATCATGCCCGGGCGCGGGGCAACCGACCGGTCACGAACCGCTGATCAGGCGCTGCAGCCGCAACGCGGCGATCTCGGCCTGCTGACCGGCGGCGACCCGCAGTTCCGTGGCCGGGTCGTTACTCAGCCGCTGACGCAGCAGGCCCAGCATCTCCTCGGCGCTGCGGCCCGCCGCACGCACCAGGAAGATGTAGCCGAAGCGGTCCTCGTACTCCTGGTTGCCCGCGACCAGGGCCGCCTTCAGGTCGAGACTGGCGTTGTCCAGGGCTGCCTGCTCCCGGCGCGGGGCGTCCAGGCCCGCGACCACAGCCCGGGTGGACGTGGTCGGCGCCGGACGCGGAGCACCGCGCTCACCGATGCGTGGATGGGCGGTGAACGCCTCCAGCCAGTCCGCCTCGGTGAGCTTCCACCACTGCTCGGCGGCCGCGTCGAGCAGCGCCTCGAGGGTCGGGTACGGGCGACTGTCGGTGACCGCGGCTGCCCAGTCCTCCGAGCCGCAGCAGCCCAACAGCTCGGCATGGACGGCCCCCGGGGACAGCGCGTTGAACCAGCGCATGGCCAGCTCCTGGCGTCCGGCCGGGGTCGGGGTGCCGATGAGGCGCAGCCGGGCGAGCCCCCCGTCGGGGATCGCGTCCACCCGCACGTGGGTGGCCTCCACCGGAACCTCCAGGTCGAACAGGTGGCGGGTGTTGGGCTGCACCCGCACCTGCGGCAACAGCGGCTGCCACCCGGTGATCGAGGAGATGTCGTCGCCGTCGAACAGATCCGGGGCGGACGCGGCCCACAGCGCCACGGCCCGGGGGGCGTTGCCGTGGAAGTGCCGGGTGTCGACCTCCGCCCGGATCACCTGACCGGTGGTGGCGAGCCGCACGACGGCCCAGTCATGACCCATCCCCCGCCGGCGGCGGGTCTCCCAGCCCTCCCCCATCACCCGGGCCTCCCCGGATGCGTTGAGGTTGTGCCGGTCGCCGTAGTGCATGTCACTGCACGCCACCACCACCCCGCCGAGGTAGGCGGCGGCCAGGTCGGAGGTGACCCGGTCCAGCATGCGGGGGTCCGCGATCACCGTTCCGTGCACGCGCAACCGCGCCACCCCGCCATCGGGATGGATGGTGAGCCGCACGTGCGTGACGCGGGTGTGGCCAGCCCGCTCGACCGGAAGGATGTTGACCGAATCCGCTCGCAGTGGTGTCCGGCGCACCAGCGGCACCCAGCTGACCGATGCCTCGGCGACCTCGACCGCGGACGGGTAGCCACCCAGCGTGGCACCGTGCAGCTCCACCGACTCCGGCGCGTTACCGGTGAAGTGGGTGGTGTCGACGGTCACCGCTCGCACGACACCGGGCGCACCGAGCCGGACGATCGCCCAGTCCGAGCCGTACGGCTCGCGGCGGCGGCGGGTCTCCCAGCCGTCCGTCCACGCACCCCGCTCGGTGAAGACCCCCGGCCTGGCGATCGGCGGCTCGGGCAACAACATCCGCTCGGCGAGCGCGAAGAACTCGTCGTTGACGGTCACCACCGATCCACCGAACCTGGCGCCGGCGAGGTCGACAAGGTTCGTGAGATCGGGTGCGTCGCTCACTGGTCCTCTTCTCCTGCGAGTCGGGTCCACCGGCTGTTCGGGGTGCGGGTGTTCGGGGTGCGGGGGTGCGGGGTGCGGGTGTGCGGCGTGGGA
>NZ_CAUVXL010000067.1:0-23559 GCF_963555915.1 Protofrankia sp. Cas4 | reverse complement strand
AGCCGGTTCATCTCGACAGCAGCTGGCCACGCGGTGGCCGGTCGCCGTCGACACGTTCACCACGCAGGTAGGTCGCACGCACCACGCCGTACAGCGTCCGCCCAGCGTAGGGCGTAAGCGGGTGGCGATGGGCCAGTTTGGCCGGATCAACGACAAAGGACCCGTCCGGGTCGATCACAGCGAGGTCGGCGTCGGCACCCGGGGCGATGCGGCCCTTGCGCCCCAGACCGACGAGATCGGCCGGGCCGGTGCACATCCAGCGGGCCAGCTCGGCCAGGTCGTGACCGCGGCAGCGGGCCTGGGTCCACACCGCGGCGAGGCCGAGCTGCACCGAGGCGATCCCGCCCCACGCCTGCGCGAAGTCGCCCGAATCGAGTGCCTTACGCGCCGGCGTGGCCGGCGAATGGTCGGTCACCACCCCGACGAACAGACCCTCGGCAAGCCCCTGCCACAGCGTGTCCCGGTTGCGCTCCCCGCGGATGGGCGGCGCGCACTTGTACAGGGTCGCTCCGTCGGGAACCTCGTCGGCGGTGAACGTCAGATAGTGCGGGCAGGTCTCCACGGTCAGCGCGATCCCGGCGTCACGGGCGGTGAGAACGTCGTCCAGGGCACCCGCCGCGGACAGGTGCAGGACGTGCAGGCGGGCACCGGTCGCGGCCGACAGCGCGGCGAGCCCGGCCACCGCCTCGGTCTCCGCGGCCGGTGGACGCGAGGCCAACCAGCTCGCGAACGTCCGGCCCGCCACCGGCGGCGCCCCGGCCAGGACCGACGGTGACTCGGCGTGGACGACGGTCAGCGCGCCGAGTCGGGCGGCACGGTCCACCGCGACGGCGAGGACCTCCATGGGCACGTGCGGAAACTCCGCCACCCCCGACGGCGCGAGAAACGCCTTGAAGCCGAACACCCCGTCGTCGTGCAGGGCCGCGAGCTGCGCGAGGTCCCCGATGTCAGCGCCGATGATCCCGCCCCAGAAGCCGACGTCGACCGCTATCTGACCGGCCGCCGCGGCCCGCTTGGCCGCCAGCGCCGCGACCGAGGTCGTCGGCGGAATGGCGTTCAGCGGCATGTCCACGATCGTGGTGACGCCCCCGGCGGCAGCGGCCCGGGTGGCCGTGGCGAACCCCTCCCACTCGGTGCGTCCGGGTTCGTTGACGTGGACGTGGGTGTCCACGACCCCGGGCAGCAGGGCGAGGTCCCCGAGCTCGATGACGCGCGGGCCGGCTGCGACGGCCGCCGGGGGCGTGACCGCGGTGATCCGCCCGTCCGCGATGTGGACGGCGGCCGGCCGGACGCCGTCCGGGGTCACGACCCGTGTCGACCGCAGAATCTCGGGACGCTCGGGGAACCCGAACGGGGTCGTGGTCATCGGCCGACCAGGTCCTCGGGACGGATCAGGTCCTCGGGACGGATCGGTACCCGGCGCAGGTCACGGCCGATCGCGGCCCGGACCGCCGCCACCACCGCCGGGGTCGCCGAACAGGTCGGCGCCTCCCCCACCCCCTTGACGCCGTAGGGCGAGCCGGGCTGCGGGTAGGTAAGCGCCACGAAGTCCAGCGCCGGGATGTCGGCGGTGGTGGGCAGGACGTAGTCGTGGAACGTGGGGTTGCGCACCACTCCGCCCTCGACCACGAGCTCCTCCATGAGCGCGAGCCCGAGCCCCTGGGCGGTGCCGCCCTCCACCTGCCCCCGCAGCGCCATCGGGTTGAGCACCATGCCGACATCCTGGGCGAGCGCCATCGACACCACCCGCACCAGACCAAGGTCCACATCCACGTCCACGACCGCGCGGTGCGCCGCCACGGCGAACGCCACGTGTACGTCGCCCTGGCCGTCCGGGCCCAGCGGCTGGGTCCGCCGGTGGCGGAAGACCTCCACGGCCTCGACCGGTCCGTCGGCGGCGAGCACCTCGGCAACAGACATCCGCACCCCGACCTCGCTGGCGACGATCTCACCGCCGACGAGCGTCAGTACCCGCCGCGGCTGCGTGACCACCTCGCCGGGCAGGCCCAGCCGGCCGGCCACCCGCGCCAGCAGCTGCGCGGCCACCGCGACGGCGGCGGCACGCACGGCCCCACCACTCATCCACGACTGGCGGGATGCGCTGGTCGACCCGGCACTGCCGACGGCGGTGTCCGCCGGGGCGAGCAGTACCTGGTCCACCCCGAGTTCGGTCCGCGCGATCTGCCCGGCGATCGTCACGAAACCCTGGCCGACCTCCGCGCACGCGCTGTGCACGACGACCCGCGGTGTGCCGTCCGGCGCGAGCTCCAGGCGCACCCGGGCGGTCGCGAAGTCGTCGAAACCCTCGGAGAACAACAGGTTTTTGTATACCAGGGCGTAGCCGACACCACGGCGGATCCGGCTCGGCTCGGACCCGGCCAGCCGCCCGCCCGGCAGCGACGTCACCGGGGTGCGGTCTGACACCGGTGGTGGCAGCGGACGGGCCGCGACCGTCGCGATCGCCTCCCGCGACGGCATCGGGGCAGCCACGATCTGGCCGGTGGGCAGCACATCGCCGGGTTCGAGGGCATTGCGGCGACGCAGTTCCACCGGGTCCATGCCCAGGGCGTCCGCGAGCCGGTCCATCTGCGCCTCGTGCCCGAACGCCACCTGGGGAACCCCGAAGCCGCGCATCGCCCCGCACGGCGGATTGTTCGTCCGCACCACCCAGCCGTCCACCATGGCGTGGGGGACCCGGTAGGGCCCTGCCGCGTGCGTCACCGCGTTGGTCAGCACCGCCGGGGACGATGACGCGTACGCCCCACCATCCATGATCACACGCGCGTGGACGCTGACGAGCTGCCCGGCGCCCGACGCGGTGTGACGGAACCACAGCCGAGCCGGATGCCGGTGCGGATGGCCGAGGAACGACTCGACCCGGTCGTAGCGGATCCGCACCGGCTGCCCGGTGACCCGTGCCAACAGCGCGCCGTGGATCTGCAGGGTGATGTCCTCGCGTCCACCGAACGCTCCGCCGACCCCGGCGAGGGTGAGCCGTACCCGGTACTCGGGGATGCCCAGACATGCCGCGACCTGCTCGCGATCGGAGTGCAGCCACTGGGTGGCGACCCGCATGTCGACACCGCCGTCCGCCGCCGGCACCGCCAGCGCGGCCTCGCAGCCGAGGAAGGCCTGGTCCTGCATGCCCACCACGTAGGAGTCGCTGACCTCGACCTCGCCACGGGTGTCCGGCTCACCGTGCCGCAGATGGATCTCGCGGAAGATGTTGCCGTCGGGATGCAACGGATCGGCGTCACCGCCGGCGTCCACGATCCACTCGGGATCGGTCACCGGCGGTAGGGGCTCATAGTCGACGTCGATGGCGGCGAGCGCCCGAGCGGCGGTGCGGGCGTCGCGCGCCGCGACCGCGGCGACCGGCTCACCCTGGTAGCGCACGACATCGCCGGCGAACACCGGCTGGTCTGCGACGATCAGGCCGTAGGTCGCCCGGCCCGGTACGTCCGCCGCGGTCACGACCGCCGCCACACCCGGTATGCGCCGGGCCGCGGCCGTGTCGATACGCCGGATCCGGGCCCGGGGGTGGGGGCTGCGCAACGTCCGAGCGTGCAGCATCCCCGGCAGGAAGAGATCACCGGCGTACGGGAACGTCCCGTCGATCTTGGCCGCGCCGTCCGGGCGGGGCACGGACCTACCGACACCCTGATCGGTCTGCGTCTGATCGTTGGACGTCTGATCGTTGGACGCCTGATCGCTGGACGCCTGATCGCTGGACGCCTGATCACCGGGTGAACGTGAGTGCGTCATCGGCCCACAGCCTGCCATCGATCACCGGCGGGCGTCCTGGACGGACCGGATGGCGGCGATGATCCGCCCGTAGCCGGTACACCGACAGATGTTGCCCGCCAAGGCCTCCCTGATCTCGTCCTCGTCGGCGCCCGGACGGCGGGCCAGCAGATCGGTCACGGCAACGACGAACCCCGGCGTACAGAAGCCGCACTGGACGGCCCCGTGGGCGAGGAACGCGGCCCGCACCGCCCGGGCCGGACCCCCCGTGCCCAGCCCGGCGACGGTCGTGATCTGAGCGCCTGCGGCGTCCGCCGCGAGCACCGTGCAACCCGCGACCAGCCGGCCGTCCATGAGCACCGAGCAGGAGCCGCATCGGCCCTGCTCACAGGCGTCCTTGACCGACATCACGCCCAGGTGGTCACGCAGCACGCCGAGCAGGGACTCCGACAACCAGGCATTGGTAACCGGCCGCAGCACCCCGTCGATGTGCAGGTGATAGGACACCTGCGGATCAGTCTCGGCGCCGGTCTCGGCGCCAGTCTCGGCGCCGGTCTCGGCGCCAGTCTCGGCGCCAGTCGTAGCCGCGGCATCACCATCAACGCCGGTGTCGGCGTTCACTTCCGACCCCACCCGCCGGCCTCTGATCCCGCCGCCCCCGGGGGCGCATCCGGGGGCGCATCCAGAGCCACAGCCGGGGCCGGAGCCGCAGCCGACAGGCAGCGGGCCACCGCGCGGGCCGCGAGCACTCCGGCCGCATGCCGGCGGTAGGCCGCCGACCCGCCTACCTCGTCCGGGAGGGGATCGGGTACGACCGCGGCGGCCTGCGCCACGAGCTCGCCGAACCCGGCCGCGACATCCGCGGCGATCGTGCCAGCCGCCCAGTCGATGCCCTGGCGGACGAACTCCTCGGCGGCACGCGGACGCGTCGGACGGCCCGCAACCCCGCCGATCGCGCAGTTCACCCGCTCATGCACCCGGTCGACGACCAGCGCGCACGAGACCAGCGCCGTCGATGCGGCCTGCCGGGAACCGATCTTCACGTAGACCTGCGGTCCACATGGGCGGGGCAGTCGGACGGCCGTGACCAGCTCGGTCGGGTCCAGACCGGTGGCCAGGAAAGACGGGACGTCCACGGTCCGCACCCCCTGCACGCTGTGGATCACCACCTCGGCGTCGGCCGCGGACAGGAAGGTCAACAGGTCTCCCCGCGGGTTGGCGGTGCCCAGCGCCCCACCCACCGTGCCCGTGTTGCGGATCTGGGGCGAGCCGACCACCCGCGCAGTCGCCGCCAGTCCCGGTGACAGCGACCAGCCCGTCAGATCGTGATAGGTGACACCGGCGCCGATAATCAACAGATTTGCGCTGGCCCCGCGCGAGCGCAGCTCCAGGACCCGGCGCAGGGCGACGATCCGAGCCGGGTCCCGCCGGCGGGCACGCAGCGCGGGTACCAGATCGGTGCCGCCGGCCAGGAGCTCGCCATCCCCGTCGGCCAGGGCGTCGACGACTTCGGCGACGGTCAGGGGCCGGTACATGTGGGTCGTCGGGCCGGCGGCGGGGTCGCCGGCCCGACCGGCCCGACCGGCCCGGCCGGCGAGTTGAGATGGAGCTGTCACGATCATGTGGCACACCTGGTCCGGGCGGATGATTCATGATCGCGCCGTCTTCGGGACGCCGGGTGCCGCGGGGCGCCGAGGCAGCCGGGCAGGGACGCTGGCAGGGATGACGGTCGGCCGCGCGCAACCCACATACCCACCGACGATAGAGCCGCGAGGTTACGCGCATGTTCACCATCGGCGACGGGAGAGGTCTTCGGTGTTTGCCGCTGGCCGGACCCGATGAGAGCCGACAACGGCCGGCTACCAGCCCCCTTAACGCGAAATGAACGCCGCCCACCTGCACTGACGGCGCGCCGTATCCGCCATGTACCCAGGCGTGCGTGAAATTCCCGGAAAAGGGACGACCATCACGTCAGCTTCATTGATGCCAGCTCGGATGAGATGTCAATCACCGTCACTTTGCGTCACATTCGGGAGGTGAAGTCGAAACATCAACGGGATTGAATCGTCATACTCTGAGCATGCGTTTCAGCGAACGCGATCTGACCTGTCATCCGCGCCTGTCATCCGACGGCCCCTGTTCCTGGAGGTGGTTGACGTTCCGCAATTGCTGACAAACACAGATCTCTCTCTTCGACGCGGCTGGCATCCGGTTGCACGCTCATCGGACGTCGGCGACGAACCGGTGCCTGTCCGCCTTCTCGGTGAACCCTGGGCGATCGCCCGGCTCGATGACCACGTGGTTGCCTTCGCCGACCGGTGCCCGCATCGCCTGGCGCCGCTTTCGGCCGGCCGGGTGGACGGTCCCGAGCTTGTCTGCGGCTATCACGGCTGGCGTTTCGTCGCATCCGGGGAATGCACGGCCGTACCCGCGCTTGGGCCGGGCGTGCCCGCACCCAAGCAGGCCCGGGCGACCCCCGCGTGGGGTGCCGTCGAACGCCACGGGCTGGTATGGCTCGCGCCCGAGGAACCGTTCGCGGACATCATCGACCTGCCTGAGGCGGCCGACCCCGCCTTTGACTCGGTGTGGCTGGATGTCGTACTGACGTCGTCGTGTGCCGGTCTGCTCGCCGACAACTTCCTCGACACCGCACATCTCCCGTTCGTCCACGCTGACACGATCGGCGCGGGTGAGGAGACGATCGTCCCTCCATACAAAATCACTCCCGATGGCAACGGATTCCGGGCGCGCATGAACCAGACCGTCGCCAACCCTGAGGACCCGGGCGTGGCAGCCGGTCTGCGACCATTGATTCAGCGCCGCCGGTCGACCTACATTTACCGTCCACCGTTCCAACTGCGCCTGGTGCTGGAATATCCCGACGCCGGCAGCACAAACACGATCTTTTTCTGCCTACAACCCGAGGACACCAACTCGACCCGCGTCTACACCCGCTTGTTGCGCGACGACCTCGGCGGAGACCCCGAGCGGCTGGCCGCCGCCGCCCGCTTCGAGCAGGCCATCCTGGCCGAGGACATTGCGCTTCAGGAGCGATTCGGGCTGGACGGCCTGCCGCTGATATCCAGTGGGAGCGACGGAGAGGGCGGAGAGGGCGGAGAAAAGGAGGTCAGCATCCGCTCAGACGCCGCCGGACTGGCGTTGCGACGTGTGCTGTACATACTCAGCGAACGGGCGCGACGCGGTACGACATCCGGACCGCCGGCCGGCATGCGTTACGCCCGCCGTACCCGGGCGGGTTCCCGCCCCTGAACCGATTGTGGACCGTGGAGGTGAGGCCTCCGAATGTGTCATCGGGCTGCTGAGGGGGCAGCCCGATGACACCAACGGAGACGGTCGGTAGAAGACGTCGCTATTGCCACGAAAGTCACCTACCCCTCATGCCGCCGCCGGCCGGGCGTAGGTAAAAAGGGTCGTTATACCGACGAAAACCACCGAACGCCCAGCTGCCCGAGGGGCGAAGCCCCGCACCGGGGGTCCGGGGGGTCGCCTCCCGGGCAGACATCACGCCCCCCGGGAAGCCGACCCACCGTCGGCGAACAGCATCAACCAGCTCGTGGAGGTGGCGGGAATCGAACCCGCGTCCTCCGGCACCGCAACAGGACTTCTCCGGGCGCAGCCTGCTACTTGTTTCTCAGCCCCACCAATCACACAGGCATGTCGGTGTGGGCTCAGTCACTGTGAGATGTCCCATCTGACCCCGTGACCGGGTCAGAGAGTGATCCTCCTAGCGACGCCAGACCCTGAGCCGGAGGAACTCTCAGGCTGACGGTTCCTTAGTAGCGCTTAGGCAGCGAGGCTGTAAGCGGCTGGAACAGACTGCGTCTTGTTGGCAGTTATTTCTTTGAGCGGATCGTTATCGAGATAACCGCTCATCCTCGGCCCGCTTCCCCTGCCTCGACGTCCGGAGTCGAAGCCGGTCACCCCCGTGTTCTGTCAGTATTCGTTCTGTCGAGTGTTGCCCTTGCTCCGATAGTACCGCTGATCGCTCTTGCTGCGGGCCGCCTGGACGACCGCCCACACGACCCAACGTCGGCCGCGTCCCCCATCTTCCCACGAACGCCCGGTTGTCCACCACCCCGGTCTGACGGACGGCGCCCGTACCGCTGGCGAGACAGGTGACGGTGCCCGCACGATGGTCGCCACCGATCAGTGCAGGCTGACACGGATCAGTCCTCGCGGCCCTTGGCCCGCCGACCCAGCACCCGGGAGACCTCACGGGTGGCGTCCCGCTCGGCGAGCGCGTGCCGCTTGTCGTAGGTCTTGCGCCCACGGGCGAGCGCGACCTCCACCTTTGCCCGGCCGTCCTTGAAGTAGATGGACAGCGGGACGATGGTCAGGCCGCCCTCCTTGGTCTTGCCGACCAGCTTGGCGATCTCGTCGCGGTGCAGCAACAGCTTGCGGCGCCGGCGCGGGGTGTGATTCGTCCACGTACCCTCCGCGTACTCCGCGATGTGCATGCCGTGCAGCCACGCTTCCCCGTCGCTGATCTGCGCGAAAGCATCCACCAGCGACGCCCGGCCCGCCCGTAGCGACTTCACCTCGGTGCCATGCAGCACCAGCCCGGCCTCGATGGTGTCGAGAATCGTGTAGTCATGTCGGGCCCGCCGGTTCTGTGCGACCAGCTTCCTGCCGATCTCCTTCGCCACGTTCGGTGTTCCTCTTCCTGACAGGTTCTCCAGCAGCTTCACGCCGTCTTCGACCACTTAGGCTACGCCGACGGCACGGCAAGCCGACCGCACGGCATGGCGGAGCCAGCCGTGGGTCAGACCCGCAGGTGCCGGCGGAGCGCGACCACAGCCAGGGACGCGGTCGCCGCGGAGCCGATCAGGAGAACACCGACTGCGGCGGCCCACACCGCACCCCAGTCCAGGAGCGGAAACGTGGTCTGCCGGGCAAACCTATGATCAACAAGATAGATCTTGCAGGCGATCAGCGCTATCGCCGCGAACGTCCCACCGAGCAGGCCCGTGACCGCACTCTCCACGACGAAGGGCGCGCGGATCGTCGCGTTGGTGGCTCCCACCAGCCGCATCACCGCGGTTTCCCGGCGTCGCCCGTGCGCGGACACCCGGATCATCGTATAGATCAACACGAACGCGGCAAAGGCCTGAACCGCGGCGAGGACGAAGGCCCCGACCGCGAACGCGTGCAGGAAGCGGTAGAGCGGTGCGAGCAACGCACGCTGGTCCCGTACCCGGTCGACACCATCTCTTCCGGAATAATCCGCGACGATCTCGCCGGACCGGCGTGGATCGACAAGCGTCAGACGGAACGACGCGGGCAGATCATCCGCGCTCACGCCACTGACGACATCCGGCGAATTGCGGAAGTCACGGGTGAAACGCGCGAATGCGTGCGCCTTGTCCTCGTAGACGACGGCCCGCACCAACGAGTCGGCGCGCAGATCCGCGGCGAGCTCGTCCCGCTCCGCGCTGGACACCCCGTCATTGAGGTCGATGACGACCTGGATCCGGTCGAGAACGAACCCGTCGACGGTGCGAACCTGGGCCCGCAGCAACAGGCCGGCTCCGAGCAGGGTAAGGCAGATCGCCACGGTGACGATCACTCCGAGGGTCATGGACAGGTTGCGCCGCAGGCTGGTGACACTAATGGCGAGCACCGGGCCGACGCGCATATTAGCGATCATGTCCTACAGGGCCAGTCCGTAGACGCCTCGCAGCTGGTCGCGTACCAGCGCCCCGTGTTCGAGCTCGATGACCCGCCGACGCATGGCGTCCACCGCAGCGGCGTTGTGCGTAGCCATGACGACGGTCGTCCCGGCCCGGTTGATCGCGTCCAAGAGCTTCAAGATCCCTGAACTCGTGGCCGGATCGAGGTTGCCGGTCGGTTCGTCAGCCAGCAGGATCCGCGGACGCCCGACAAAGGCCCGGGCCACCGCGACCCGTTGTTGCTCTCCGCCGGACAGCTCGTCGGGATAGCGGTTCTCCTTACCTGCCAGTCCCACCAGGTCGACAACCTCGGGGACGAGAGTGCGGACCACATGGCGCGGCCGACCGGTGACCTCCAGGGCAAAGGCCACATTGCCGGCGACCGTCCGGTCGGGCAGCAGCCGGAAATCCTGGAAAACGCACGCCACCTGCCGGCGCAGCAACGGCACCCGACGGTCGGGGATGGCGGCCAGGTCCCGGCCGGCAACCTCGACCACACCGGCGGTCGGCCGCTCGTCCCGCAGAAGCAGCCGTAGAAAAGTGGACTTCCCCGAACCCGACGGACCGACCAGGAAGACGAACTCCCCGGCGGTGATCTCGACGGTCACATCATCCAACGCGGGCCGCGCACCCGCTGGATACTGTTTGGTCACCAAGGTCATGCGAATCACGTTTGCCACTCCTCGCATCTACATTGAGACTGTAAGTCACCAGTGGATGCTAGCCAGCCGCGGGGAGCACCTGGCCAAAGGAGGCGCGACCGTCGTTCTGCGCGCCTCCGGCGGCCGCGGGGAGCACCTGGCCAAAGGAGGCGCGACCGTCGTTCTGCGCGCCTCCGGCGGCCGCGGGGAGCACCTGGCCAAAGGAGGCGCGACCGTCGTTCTGCGCGCCTCCGACGGCCGCGGGGAGCACCGGCCTGACGCCCAGGGGTGGCGGCGGGGCCGGTGGGTAGACAGAGGGGGTAGCCGCCTGAACGGTGGCGGAACTTTTCTGAACCGCCAGACATTGTGCGGGTCAGCCCCCGAGGGCGATGATGCTTCCAGTACCGGACGCAAGGAGGTCGACGGCATGTGCTGCGAGGACCTGATATGCGCCCGCTGTGCCGGCCAGGTCGCCGAGGGACGGTGTGCGTCCTGCCGGGCAGCCCGTGACTCCATGCACCAGCCATCCATCACGATCACACCCCAGGCGCTGATCGTCATCGTGTCGGTGCTGCTGATGCTGACCCTGCTGGCTGTTCGACACGGCTAGCTGCCGGTCTTGTTCGGCCGGTCAGGTCACGGGTATCAGGCCAGCATCTCGCGCAGCGCGACCACGTCACCAATGACGATCACGGATGGCGCCATGATGCCCGCCTCGGCGGCCAGGGCCGCGATGTCGGCGAGGGGGCCGGTCACCACCTGCTGATCAGCGGTTCCCCCGCCGTGGATCACAGCGGTCGGAGTGGATCCCGCGCGGCCTCGCTTGACCAACTCCGCGGCAATCTGCGTGAGCGCGCCGACGCCCATCAGGACGACGATCGTCCCGGCACCGGTCGCCACGGCGTCCCAGTCGACGGTCGAGCCCGGATGGGACGGATCGAGGTGACCCGAGACGATCGTGACGTCCTGAGTAATCCCACGGTGGGTGACCGGAATGCCGGCCAAGGCCGGAACGGCCACCGCGCTCGTCACACCCGGCACAACCTCGCAGGGCACCCCCGCGTCCAGGCACGCCAGCGCCTCCTCACCACCGCGACCGAAGACAAAGGGATCTCCTCCCTTGAGCCGTACCACCCCGAGTCCCCGCCCGGCCCGGTCAACGATCAGACGGTTGATCTGATCCTGGGTGATGTTGTGGCCGTGTACCTCCTTGCCCGCATCCACGATCTCGACGCCGGACCCGAGGTCGTCGAGCAGCGCCCGCGGGGCCAACCGGTCGACGACCACCACGTCGGCCCGGCGCAGCAGTTCCAGACCGCGAACGGTGATCAGATCAGGACGCCCCGGACCACCTCCGACCAGCGCAACCCAGCCGGTCCCGCCCCGAGGCGCACCTGCACGTCGGCCCACCTGCGCGTCCATGCGCGGGTGCCCCTGCGGCGTCCCCGCCCACTGGTCGGCACCGGCAGTCGGATCCGTCTCGAAACTGTCCACACCCCAGAGTGTGCGTCCTACCGGGCGTGCATGTCCTCAGTCAGCAGGTCCGCCAGCAGGTCCGCCAGCGGAGCCCGTCGATCAGCTGGCGTTTCGACCGGCCTACCGGCCCGGGCGGGCCAGGGCCGTCACCGAAGTTGCTCTGCTCTAATTAGATATGGCCGAACTCAGCAACTTCGCCGGATCGGACGCCGCAACCACCCACGGGAACCGGCGCGGACGCCCATCCCGCATCGAGGTGTACATACGTGTCGACTCAGCTGTCGCGGAGTTGCTGGACCGATTCGGTGGACTACCGCTTCCGGGAACATGACATCGCGCCCTTCCCGGGAGGCATGAGCCCGCCAAGCCATCCGCTGGTGCCGGCACGGATGCGCGACTGGCTGGACGACGTCCAGGCGGTCACCACCGACGACGGCCGTCATCTCATGGAGCGTCTCGCACGCATCCACGCCGCCTTCGAACGGGTGCATCCGTTCCTGGACGGAAACGGCCGTACCGGACGGCTCCTGCTGAACCTCGTGCTCTGCCGCCTCGGCTACCCGCCGGTTGTCGTCGCACGGCGCGACCGCGATCGCTATCTGAAGGCCCTCCGCCAGGCGGACGCGGGAAGTCCGGGAATGCTCGGCGAGATGATCGCCCGTGGTGTGCTGGACAACCTTTACCGGTTCGTGGTGCCGGCCGTGGCCGAGCCTGCGAGCCTCGTTCCGCTCGCGGCCCTCGCTTCGGACGAGGTGAGCACGGTGGCGCTGCGAACAGCCGCCATCCGCGGGCGGCTCAAGGCGGTCCACAGCGAGGACGGGCAGTGGCGAAGCAACCGGCTGTGGGTTGACGAGTACCTGGCGTCACGACATCAACGGCTCGGCTCCTGACCGGTACGGCCATTCGGTCAGGATCGCTCAAACGCCGTCGGATGTGGCCGAAATCGGCACCTTCCCGTTGTCCGGGGCACGACGACCTGTTGCCGCGCCAGCGATCAGCTGGCGCCTTCGTTGGTGCGTCGCCAGCGGACCTCCGCATCGATGAAGTCGTCGATGTCGCCGTCCAGCACCGCCCCGGTGCCGGACGTCTCCACCTCGGTGCGCAGGTCCTTCACCATCTGGTACGGATGCAGCACGTAGTTGCGGATCTGGGAGCCGAAGGACACGTCCTGCGGACCGCCGGTCAGCCGCTGCTTCTCGGCGGCCTCCTCGACACGCCGACGTTCCAGCAGTTTGGCCTGCAGCACCATCATGGCCGCGGCCTTGTTCTGCAGCTGGCTGCGTTCGTTCTGGCAGGTCACCACGATGTTCGTCGGCAGGTGGGTGATCCGCACCGCCGAGTCGGTGGTGTTGACGCCCTGCCCGCCCGGACCCGACGAACGGAAGATGTCGATCCGCAGTTCCTTGTCGTCGATCTCGACATGGTCGGCCTGTTCGACGGCCGGGGTCACCTCGACCCCCGCGAACGACGTCTGGCGGCGGTTCTGGTTGTCGAAGGGGCTGATCCGCACCAGCCGGTGGACGCCGTGCTCGCTGCGCAGCGTCCCGTAGGCGTACGGCGCCTTGATCTGGAACGTGGCGGACTTCAGACCCGCCTCCTCCGCCTCGGAGGTGTCGAACACCTCGGCGCCGTAGCCGTGCCGTTCGGCCCACCGCAGGTACATGCGCAGCAGCATCGCCGTCCAGTCGGCGGCGTCCACGCCACCGGCACCGGCGGAAAGCTGAATGATCGCGTCCCGCTCGTCGTACTCACCGGACAGCAGCGTACGAACCTCGAGCGTGGAGATGTCACGAGCGAGCTTGGGAAGGCCCACCGCGGCCTCGGCCAGCAGGTCCTCATCGGCGAGGTCGAGAGCGGTGATGATGTCGTCGAGGCGCCGCCGCAGCGCTTCGACCCGGGCGATGTCCCCACGCACCGACGAGAGCCGGCGGGTGACGCCCTGCGCCCTGGACTGGTCGCTCCACAGGTCCGGATCCGTTGCCTCACGCTCCAAGTCCGCGGCGCGGCGTCGGAGACTTTCAAGATCAAGAACTGTTTCGATGCCTGCGAGCGTCGAGTCGAGAGCCTTGATCTCCTCTGCGAGGTCGGCGGCCATGAGACCCACCTTACCGTCGGAAACGCGCCGCCCCCACCTGGATGCCGATCTTGGCGTGGCGAGGCCGGAACCCACGTCGGCGTCTTGGATTCAGAATTCGCACAAAGAGACCCAGAGCACATCCAACAGGCCCTTGCCACCGAGGCACCGGACCGTCCCACCGACTATCTTGACTGCCAGCGGGCTCTTCGGCCCGACGGGCTCTTCGGTCGGAAATCGGTGACAGCTGAATGTCACCCGGGCCATCTTAGACCGATTTCGCGCTGGTGAACGCTGGAGAGCCGTGACCGACAATACCGCCGGTACCGACCCACGTGTCGATACCGGCGAGCTGCATGACACCTGCATCCAGATCCTGAGCGAAGCGCTCGTCAACTACGAGACGGCCGACCTGTCCGACACCATATCGGCGCTGACGCCCCTGCACCAGACCACCCGGACGGTGCCGCGTACCCGACGGTTGCGGGGGGCGGTCGCCCTGGACTGGATGCGCCTGCACGCTGCCGTGACCGCCACCATGGCAGGCGCCGCATACGACCAGGGGCGCCACGGCGACGCCGTCTCGCTGGCCGATCGGGCCGCAACGGTGGCACGCGCCGCCGGCGACGGCCCGCTGGCCGGCAGTGCCCTGGCGATACGCGCCCGGGTGGTACGCCAGCACAGCCCGGCGGTGGCACTGCAGATCGCCGGGGCCGCCGGCCGGATCGCCGGAGCGAGCCCGGCCCGGGCCATGGTGGCCGGCAAGGTCTCGGCCGGCTCATACGCGGCCGTCGGCGATGTCGCCGGCGTCCGGCAGGCGGTGGTCCGCGCCTGGCAGATCATGGAGTTGCTGGCCCCGTCCGCGCAGGGACGCCCCGGCTTCGCGCTCGACACGTATTCCCCGGCGGACCTGGCCCTCGCCAGTGCCGAGGCGCTGACCACCGTCGGTGTCGCGGACGAGGCCGAGCCCTACCTTGAACGGGCCGCCGCGCTGATCGCGGACAGCGGGCAGACCGGTATGATCATTGCCGTGCACATGGCACAGGCACGGACCGCGCTGGCACGCAACCGCCCCGACCCCGACGAAGCGGCGCACCATGCGGCGCGGGCTGTGACCCTGGCCATGCACCGGCCGGCACAGTGGGTCGCCCGGCTCGTCCGCGACGTCTCCGCGCTCGCCGCCAAGCGCACCGGCCATCAGCTCGACGATCTTATCGCCATCACGGCCCCCTGGTTCTGATCCTCTCGCTCCAAGACCTCCGGTGGCCCGCGCAGGGTGGCAGCAGCCCGAATACCGTCAGGGGCCGGGCGGACGGACGAGCGACTGGGCGTCCGCGCTGGCTGTGACGGTGACCGGGCCGATGCCCAGGAGCGCCACCACCGGCAACACGACCGTTCGACTGCCGGTCACCCGAACGGTCGTCGGGTTCAGCAGCTGCGCCGTGAGCACCGTGTGCCCGGACGGGTCGGCGTCGACCTGGTATCCGGCGACGGTCGCGGCGACCTCGGCAAGCGGCAGCTGCTGGAGATCCTGGGTCGCCGTGTAGATGGCGGCATCGTTGACATGCTGCGCGGCGGCGAGGGCTGCGCCGTCGGCCGCCGAAGCCACCGAGCGTTTGGCCAGATACACCGCGGAGGCATCGGTCACCACGAGCGCCAGCATCAACGCGATCATGACATAGCCGAGGGTGAGTATCAGGATCGTGCCAGCGTCCGTGTCCGTGCGCGGGTGTGGGCGCGGTCCCGCGCGAGGCGCCCGCCTGGGCCTGGCTGCCCACTGCCATGATCGGCTCATGTGACTGTCCGGTCGCGTCGGTAGGCGTCCACGACCACAATGAACGTCCCGTTCTGGGCCGGCGGGACGTTTGCCCAGGTCAGCGGGCATCCATTTTGGTAAGAGCCTCGTGCGACGTGGCGGCCAGCACGACTACCTCCACATCAGAACCGTCGTCGCGCGACCGCTCGGCAGAAAAACGGGCTGCGAGTGCTGCGCGCCGGTCCGCGAAGGTCTTCTCCTGAAGCAGCCGACCTGCGCGACGGTCGTCCACGACCAGGAAGTAGCTCACTCGGGCACGGTACCGAACATGGAGTCGACCTTCCGCGCCAGCGGCAACCGGGCACGATCCGCCCGCGACAGGGTGGCCGGCTGCCCCTGAACCCTAACCCGATCCACCATGAGCCCAGCTTGCACAGCACATGGCAGCAAATCAACGGACCTGATTCCTACCGCAGCGTTGCCGCATCGTCCGCTGGCGTTCGTGGACGTCCACCACCGTCCACCGACATCTCACCTTCCACGAAAAGAATCTCCGAAGAATTGTTCGGCAGTTGACTTTCACCGAATGGATCATAGTTGCGGAAAGGTTTCTGGCTGGATTCGAACCCTTGTTCAGCTCCCCAGTCCGGGCTCGGATGTCAGCGGACAAAACCTGGAGGTAGGTTCACCGGGCAGCCAGACAGAGTGGCTACACCCGGTTGGAGTGATCCGCCAGGTCTGGCGGTTACGCGGATCGTCGATCTGCACAGGCAGCCGGACACCGGGTCGGATGGCCTGCGCGTGAGCCCAGGCATGGCATACAGCCCACGACGTGGTGTGGCCGAACGGGACGGAGCAGCCGACCGTCACCGTCAAGGAGAAGCAGCGAATCAAGATCGGCCAGTGTGCCCGGCTCCCTACTACCGCCTGTTTCCGCACCGCGGATCGCGTCAGTGGCAACGGGCAGGCGCGCATCCGCGCATCCGCGCATCCGCGCACGACGGTGACGACCGGCGAGCGGACCGCCGACGCACAAAGCGCTGTCGATGACGCAGCTGCTCCGGACCCAAAGCGACGGCAACGGCGCTGTAAACCATGTCGAGCGCGGCCTGGATACCGGACCGGAAGGCGGCCTGTTCTCCTGCGGTGACCGCGGGACCGGCGGTAAGCAGCGGTGGGGGTTCGACACTGAGAGCGGCGTGCAGACCGCGGCGCATGTCCGAGGTCAGAAGCACCGGGTCACCCTGCGGGTTTCGGTCATACGCCGCATCCTGTGCGATGACCGCGAGAGCGTAAGCGCGCAGAGCCGCCCCGTTCGACAAGACGGGCTCACCGTTCACCGGTCCGCCTCGTTCCAGCGGACACCAGCTGCCGCAGCGATAGCGAGGAACTCCACCGGCCCGACCGCGTAGTCCTCCATCCTCGCCGAGCGGGCACATCGATCGGCCGCACCCGCACTTTCAAAGACCAGCACGATCGCCGACACCCGCTGCTGCGTCTCTCCCTCGAACCTGACCAGCCCGTACACCGGCTCGATATCCGCCATCGATCATTCCTTTCGGGACAGGAACCACTGTGCTACCGGTGCGGACAGTAAGCGGAACGGAGCGCGACGAAGTGGCACAGTGCAGACACAGCCGCATCCCGGTTACCCTGGGCGCACATCAAGCGATCGCCTGGACGGGGTAGATGCGGATGACCGGACCGCACATCGGCGCGAGGATCTCCGCGGAACGCAAGCTCCGCGGATTCAGCCAGCAGCAACTCGCCGCCCGCGCGCATGTCTCCCACAGCCTGCTGACAAAGGTCGAGCAAGGACGCCGTCCCGCATCCCCCGCTCTGGTCACCGCCGTAGCCCGCGCGCTCGACGTCGACCGGGGCCAGCTCACCGGTCAGCCGTTCCGCGCACCCCGCGATCGGGACCACGCCGTGCACGACATGGTGCCCCGACTGCGCCAGGAGATCCTCGCCACCGCCCTCACCCCGTCCGAGGACCGGCCCACCCCGTCGCTGCCCGCCCTGTCCGCCGCGGTCACCGCCATCACCCACGCGGCGGAGCGAACGGATCTGGCCCTGATCGGTGAACGCCTTCCGCCCCTGCTCGCCGATCTTCGCCTCGCCGCGCACACGACCAGCGGACAGGACCGCGAACAGGTCATGCGACGGTGGGCGCAAGCGTTCGGCGCCGCCCGTGGCTTCACCCAGAACCTCGGCTACTTCGACCTCTCCACCGTGATCGCCAGCCATTACGACACCATCGCCGCCGCATCCGGAGACCCGCTGTGCATGACCCTGGGAATCACCAAACACGCCCAGGATCTCGTGGCAGTCGGCCGCCACGACCAGGCCCAGCAACTCCTCCAACAGGCCCGCGACCAACTGGAACCCCTGCTTGCCAGCAACGCACCGGAGGTCCTGTCGGTTTTCGGCTACCTGCATCTGCGGTCCGCGCTCGCGACCGCCCGTGCCGCCGACCCCGTCCGGACCGACGAACACTGGCGCGAGGCAGCCGCCTATGCCGCTCGGCTGGACGGTGAGCCCAACCATTACGGCCTGTGGTTCGGCCCCTCGAACATCGGAATCTGGGGAGTCGGACTCGCCGTCGAACTCGTGGACGGGCCGTTGGCGATACGACGCGGTAAGCAGCTGAGAATCTCCCCCGCCCTACCCCCAGCACGGGTCGGACATCACTACATTGATCTCGCCCGAGCACAGCTGTTGACCGGGCACCGCCAGGCATCCCTGGTCTCGCTCCAAAGCGCCAGAAGGATCAGCCCCCAGCAGACCCGTTACCATCCCATGGTCCGCGAGACCATCGCCGGAATCGCCCACGCCGAAAGACGCTCGACCGAATCCCTCCGCAACATCGCCGCATGGGTCGGCATAGAACCCTGACCTAACACGGCATGCACATGACAGGTCCTTGCGTGTTGCCGAATTACTCGGTTTTAGCTAAGAGCGCGGCACGGGCCGCGCCGCGCACAACCCAGACCAGGAATGGCACGTATGCCAGGCACACCGACACCCGCGGGCATGCCGGTCAGGCCGACCGCCGCCGGATAGGCGAATCCATGCCGTACCGAGCGGCACGGATTCGCGATGCTCGTCCTGTTCCCCAGGCCGGTTCACCAAACACCCGAACGCGTTCCGGAATACGCAGCCATGCGACCACCGGAGACCATCGCTGGGCACGCCAAGGGCAGACGAAAACCGAGCAGGGGCACGCCATCGGGCATCCGGGCCACAGCATGGGGTCGCTTCGCTTCCCTGGCAGCCCGGCCCCTCGTCCAGGGTAGGCAAGACTATCTGCGGTCACCGTGAGACCCGTGTAGATCGTCAATCCGACTCGGATTTGTAGATCGCGGGCACTCCCGGACAAGCGTGACGAGCAGAACCTTTGATTTCAGTCCGACTCGGATTTGTAGATCGCGGGCACCTCTCAAGAATTTCACTCGTCGTCACCGGCAAATGTTTCAATCCGACTCGGATTTGTAGATCGCGAGCACAATAACAACAACAAGAAAAGACAAGGAGGGACAGTTTCAATCCGACTCGGATTTGTAGATCGCGGGCACCCACAACGTCGACGAACCGGACGACCTGCTGGTGTTTCAATCCGACTCGGATTTGTAGATCGCGGGCACTCACGTCAGCGGCTACCGCTGTGCAGGGCGATGTTTCAATCCGACTCGGATTTGTAGATCGCGGGCACGCTGTCCGAATTCTACACCCGCTGACCTGCGACGATGCAAGATCATACCACAACCTCCATCCGAAGATCCTTAGGATCATGAATATATGATCTATAGGTGTCGCATCGCAGCAGGTCACAGCATATGTCGATCGCCCACCACAACCTCCCGCGCTCGTCGGCGTGTCGGCGGTTGTGGTAAACGATCATTGTGCATCCCCCGTCCCGACAGCGCATGGAACCGACCCGCGGAACCCGGCCGACGGACATCGCCAAGCGCAGGAGACCAAAGCGGCACCCACGTCCCACTGGCCGGACGTCCACCAGAACCCTCAAGCCCCCGAAACCCTGAACACTTGGAGCACAGCTATCGCAGAACGTACGCCCACCCGATCTACACTGTCACCAACCGCACACCCTGGAGGGCTCGATGGCCGAGCAATCCCTCGGCGACCGCCTCGCCCAAGTCCGCCGTCGGCGCAGCCTCACCCAAGAGGAGTTAGCCCAAGCCGCCGGTGTCTCGGTCGCCACCATCTTCAAACTCGAGCAAGGCCAGCGCACCAGCGCCCGTGTCAGCACCCTTCACGCCCTGGCCCGCGCCCTCGGCGTCACAACCTCTGAACTCTTCGGCCCAGGTGCCGAGCTGGACCCAGACACCAACGGGGATACCGCGAGCCTCGTCGCCCTCCGTCGCATCCTCGCCCCCGCTCCCGGCGCCCCGTCCTCCGTCGACGACCTACCCACCCTCGACGATCTCAAGGCGTCCATCAGCGCCGTAAGCCGCACCGGCCTGCACTGCCGCTACACCGACACCCTCGCCGAGCTCCCGCCCCTCATCAGCTCCGCCCAGGCCGCCGCCGACCACTACCAGGGCCAAGACGGCCTGGGCGCTCAACACCTGTTGGCCCGGGCCTACCTCACCACCGGCACCGTCCTCGCCCAGTTCCGCCATGAAGACCTCGCCTACGACGCCATCATTCGGGCCATCACCGCCGCCCAACAAGCCGGTGACCCCATCCTCCATGCCTCCGGTATCTACCACCTCGGCTGGATCTTCATCCGCCAAGGCCGCTTCGACGACGCCGAAGACGTCACCGTCCGCACTGCGGAAGCCATCGAGCCCTCCATCAGCCGATCCAGCCCCGCCCACATCGCCATCTGGGGCCGCCTCCTCGTAGAAGCCTCAGCCGCCGCTGCCCGCAATAACCGGGCCGCAGCCTCCCGGGATCTCCTCACCCTCGCCCGGTCCGCCGCCGCCCGGCTCGCCCACGACCGCTTTGACTACGACCAGCACTGGTCCTCCTTCGGCCCCACCACCGTCGCCGCCATCGAAGTCGAAAACGCCATGACCACCGGCGACGCCGACCACGCCGTCCACCTTGCCCGCCAAATCCCCGCCAGCGACCACATCCAGCTCGTCACCCGAATGCGCCACCTCCTTACCATCGCCGAAGCCTCCGTGGCCACCCGCAACTACGAAACCTCCGTCAAGACCCTGCAAACCGTCCGCGACGCCGCTCCCGAGTGGCTCAAAAACCAGCGCCTCGCCCGCCACGTCGTCCGCGACCTCCTCGACGCCACCAGCATCCGCCGCGCCAAAAACGTCGGCCTTGCCGAACTCGCCGACTACATCGGGGTGCGGCCGTAAGCCCGAAACGGGGACCGTTCACGCCATCATTCCGTTTCGCCTTCCAGCCCCACCGTGCCCTCCCCGCCCGTAAGGATCCGTAATGAAGTAAGTAATGCAGGCCGGCATGCGTCTTCGCAGGTCGGGGGCTCGCAAGGGCCCCAAAGTGAACAAGTTATTTCATTCCGAATCCTAAGCGCCACCAGCACCGGCCCCACAATCCGGGCCACCGCCTCCACCCCGGTGGCCTCAACCTCCGCCAGCGCCCGGACCGCCAACTGGAGCCGCTTCCGCAATAACGACACCTCCATTGTCCGCAACACCGCCGGATCATCGTCCACCGGCAACCACGTCGGCCACGGATGCGCCACCACCACCTCCGTCGGCACCTCCAGAACCGCGGCCAACGCCCGCTGCGATAACTGGTCCGGCACCACCCCCTTGTGCTCCCAGCGCCACGTCTTCTGCCGTTCCGCCGCCATATTCGGCACCCCCATCTGCCGGGCCTGCCGGGCAATAACCCGCGCCAGCTGCTGGTACGACCAGCCTCGGGCTGCCCGGACCCGTGCCAACGGGTGTATCCGCAGCTCACACCCGATGATATCTTTCTCGTTCTCTAACCATTCCGGCCCGCAAGCCTCAACGGACTCGGTAAGGCCGTCCGTTACTGTCGTCGCTGTACCGGCATCCGGAACCGTTGCCCCCATCACGGCCGCCGCCTCACGAGTCGCGCCATCGTCGCCGTCAGGCGTCCCAACTCCTCAGTCACCGCATCAACCCACTCCACGATCCCCGCGACTTCCCCCGGCGCCACCCCTGACAACTGGCCAGCCACCGCCGCCAACGTCGCGCACGCTGTCCGTCCCTGAACCTCCGCCGCCCCGATCGCCAGCTCCAACCGGTACCGCAGCGGGGAAGTCAGTCCCGTCCCCGCCTCATCCGCTGGCGCCTCCCGTACCTCCAGCTCGCCACCGAACACGGCCTCGAGCTCTGCCGCCACCTGCACCGGCCAGCTGACAACCGGCGGGAAAGCCCTTGGTCCCTTCGCGTCCAACCCGCCCACCCGTTGCCGTGGCGGGCGCGGTCTCACCACCCGGCTTCCTGTACATCCACATTCCCTGCACATGACCCCTCCAGACGCTATGAATCATCACCAACCTGGCGGGCGCCCGGAGCCGGGGAGTGCGTTCCTCATACCCGACCCCGGGCGCCTAATTCAAAGCGTGGCAGGACAGTTACCCAGAATGGAATACACGTTCGGGCATATTTCATGCCCTTGCGCCTTGCCAGGTAGTACGGGGTGTCATAGAAACGCTGGCGACATATCGCCATTTGCCGGATGACGGCACACAACTACCAGCTCAGTAGTTTCTACAAAATCTGTCTCGTACAGGTTGACGGGTTCCGCAGCCTCGACGAACTCTTCACCTACAGCCGCGCTGTAAGTCTGACTGCCGTCAAGGTCACCGACCACGTTGAATAACCACGCCGCCGCCGGTCCGCCTTCGTCGCAGCTGCTGCGTCTCGGCATCGACACCATACAGGCCCCCACCCGCCAATCAATTCATGCAACGCCCTGTATGGATCAGAAGATTGGGGGTTCGAGGCCCTCCGAGCGCACGCTGGTTGAGGCAGGTCAGAGCCCCGCAGCCCACCAAGGGCGCGAGGCTTTTGATCGTCTTGTAGCAACCACGCTGTCAGGCATCCGCACGGCGGATGCGGAGCAACCCTCGGTGAACCACCGTCACCGTCCCGACGAGATCGGCCAGATCGTGATGCGTCACCAGGTTCTCCACCGCGGCCACAGCCGAACGCGCCGACTGCTCGTCGAGCCGGAACACGACGATCCCGCCATGGGATCCCGGCGGGTACGACTGGATGTTGCCGAACCCGCGGTCCAACGTGACAACGATGCGAGCCTCACGACCCGCGGCGGCAAGGACCTCCGGATCGGCACAATCAGTGAGCTTCTCGTCGAACACCGTGTCAGCGTCGACCCCGAGCGCGGCGAGCCTCCCGGCTAACGAGACCGGAAGCCCCTCGTCGATCTTGACCTTCACGGAGCCATGCTCAACGGAACGAGGTCCTCCCGGGCCAACCGTGCCCCGTAGGCGGCAGCCGCCCGCACACCCGACTCGTCGATAGACGGATACTCGGCCACGATCTCGCTGACCGACATGCCATCCGCCAGACAATCGAGCAGCACGCTCACCGGCACCCTGGTACCCAGGATACATGCCTGCCCATGCCCGACCGCAGGATCCGCCGCGATCAGAGCCAGCCGGTCAACTCCCATAGCTCAGTATGTGCCCGGGGAACCCGGGACAGACGACAGCCACACTGACAGCCACGGCGGCGGACGAGCACGGACGACGGACATCCACGCACGATCACCCCAGGGTCACAACGCTCGGCGGACGTATGCGGACGATCATGAGCAAAATAAAGATCAAAAAGTTGAGGGTTCCAGTCTCTGCGAGCGCGCAGCAGCATCCCCAACCCGGTTGGCGGCCCGCCAGCGGTGTCCCACAGCCCGCACAGCCCTCCGGCTCGTGGGCCACCTCGATGTCGGGTTCACCGACCTGCTCCAAGGTCCGGCCGTGGTGGCCGTCCTGCCATGTACGTGCCCCAGCCCCACTCCTTGATCCACACCCCTACTGCCAGGCGCTCCTAACGATGTGAATCTGATGCTCCTCCCACAACACCAGAGTCACATCGTTCCCACAGAGCGTCCGGCAACAGGGGCGCGAACATCGGCGGAATCCCTTACGGTGCAGTGGTTCCGGTCCGGTTACGGCGGTAGGCGTCCACGACCACGATGAACTTTCCGTTGACCGTGATATCCGCCAGCCCGGTGAAC